>NZ_JBHXQY010000024.1:0-67562 GCF_042716955.1 Nocardiopsis sp. NPDC058631
GGCCGCGACATCGACCACCGCACCCACAGAACAGTCGTCCACATCACGATCGAAGCCTTGCCAAGCCCACCAGACGGCTAACCGAACGGCATTGGGCCTAGGTGTGCTGGCCCAGGAGGCCAGGTACACGGGTAGCGGGCAGGCCGCGTAGCCGGAGGACGGCCCCGCGCAGGTGGGCGCGGCCGGCCCCGGCTACGTCCGGTGTCGGCTGCCCCGAGCCGGGTCCTGCCGCGCCGGCGCGGGGCACGGCGCCGTGCCCGCCGCCTCCCATGCAAGGGGCGGCGCGGGCATGACGGTGCCGCAGGTCAGACGACGAAGAACGTGAACGCCCCGTACATCGAGATGCTCAGGGTGTACTCGTCGGCCTCCCCGGTCGTCTCGTCCAGTGCCAGGCAGGTGAACGGCGCGTCCGTGTCGGGCTCGCCGCGCACGAGGTCGGCCTCCATGTCACAGAGCACGTACTCGGTTTCCGCCTGCACGCGCAGCGTGTCCTCGACCGCTTCGCGGACGAGCGGGCCCTCCGGGAGCTCCTGCTGGTAGGAGATGAGGACACCGGAGGACTCCACGGTGATCGTGTAGTCGAACTCCTCTCCGAGGAAGCTCACCGTGCACGTGGCGGACTCTCCCTCGGTGCCGGCGATGTCCGGGCACGTGGAGGTGGCGTCCGGGTCGACGACGGAGGCGAAGACGGAGACCTGCTCCAGGGCTTCCCAGGCGATGCGGTCGCCCAGCGGCGCGGCGCTGTCGGGCTCGGCGGGCAGGTCCTCCTCCGTGACCTCCGGCGCGGCGTCGGGGATCGGGCCCTGGTTGAAGTCGGCGGTGTCGACCTCCGGGGTCTCCTCCTCGACCACCTCGGTGGCCTCCGGGGTCGCGTCTGCTTGCGGGTCGGGTCCGCCGCAGGCGGCGAGGGCGAGAGCGGATCCGGCGGCGACGACGCCCAAGGCGACGCGGTGCGTGCGGGGAGAGTTCAGCATGGATACCTCATGGTGTGCTGGAGGGATGAGAGCCCAGGGTGGAGGGACGGGCTCCTGTTGTAGGAGTGCGATGACACCGGATTTGTTGCACTTAAAATCGGTGTCGTCGCACAGCCCACTTCGACGGTCTCCCGACCCGGACGCCACTCCGCGACGGGGGAGCCGGTCCGGTTGTTCAGGGGCGGCCGTCGGCTCAGGCGAGGGCCGCCACGTCCCGCGCGTGCCGTGCCAGGAAGGGGGCCGACACCTCCTCGTCGCACGGAGGCGGTCGTCGTGGCGCCACGCCACGTCCGGTGCGTGGCACGCGGCCCGGGGACGCTGCCCCGAAAACGCGAGAGGTCAGGTCACCGCACCACCGGTCCGACCTGGCCTCGTGCTCGCGCACGACGCGGGCCGCCCCACCCGGATGAACCACCTGTCGGGAGCGGTCACCACGGGATGTCGACGCCCTCCCAGAGGGTGAAGGTACCGGTTGGCCCGTTGGGCCCGAGACGGGCGACGCGCACCACCTCGCGGGATGCGTCCTCGACCGACTCCGTCCCCTCGAAGTTGACCAGCGCGGTGTTCGCGAACCCCGGTGAGACGAGGTTGACCTTGATGCCGGTCGTTTCCAGCTCGGTCATCATGGACAGCGTCACGGCGTTGAGCGCTGACTTGGACGCTGCGTAGATCGGTTCGAACGCCGAGTGGTGCGCGAAGGCCGGGTCCGAGATGGTCGTCAGCGATCCCAGCGCGCTCGTCACGTTCACGATGCGTGCGTCCGACGACTCGCGAAGCAGCGGCAGCATGGCCTGGTACACCGCCAGAGGGCCGAAGACGTTCACCTCCCAGACGGCCCGCACCTCGTCGAGCGGGGCCGTGCTCGCCTTCGCCATGGCGATGAGCTCGGCCATGTCGCGGACGTTGGTGCGAGTGGTGGAGATGGCGGCGTTGTTGACCAGGAGGTCGAGCCGACCGGCCTCCTCACGGATCCGCTCGGCGGCGGAGGCGATCGAGGCCGCGTTGGTCACGTCGAGCTGGAGCGCCGTGGCGCCCTCGCCGATCTCGGAGGCCGCCGCCTCGCCGCGGGCGAGATCGCGCGACCCGACGTACACGGTGACCCCGTCGGAGACCAGCTCTCTCGCGACGTGCCTGCCCATGCCCTGGTTGGCTCCGGTGACCAGAGCGATGCGGTTCGTGGACACGAGGACTCTCCTTTGTCTGGTGTGGCGGTGTTGGAGGAACGCTCATGCCGCCCGGCGCGCGTCCTCTACGGCAACTGTGCCGAACCGACCAAGGGCGAGGAAGACCCTCTTGAACCTGGTACCGGCAGGGCCAGTCGACGGACGGTTACGGCACAATGGCGTGCATGCCGACGGGGATCAGGGCGGGCTTCGGGAACTACCTGCGTCATCGGCGCGCCGTGATGGCGCCTCCCGGGAAGGCCACCAACGGTCCGGGCGCACAGCGCCGGGTCCCGGGACTGCGACGACAGGAACTGGCCGAGGCCGCCGGGATCTCCGTCGAGTACTACACCCGCCTTGAGCAGGATCGGGCGCCGCGTCCCTCGCGGGAGGTCCTCGGCGCGCTGGCACGGGCCCTCGGCCTCTCAGCCGCTGAGCGGGACCACCTTTTCCGGCTCGCCGGTGAGCTGCCCCCCGAACCGCTCTCCCCGGACAGCCAGGTCCGTCCAGGGCTCCTCCGGCTCCTGCGCGGCCTTGACGACACCGTCCCGGTCACCGTCCACGACGGGCGCCTGGAAGTGATGGCGCGCAACGCCGCCGCCACCGAGCTTCTCGGGCTGGAGCACGGCACGGGCCGGTACCGGCGCAACATCGTTCACCACGGCTTCACGGCCACGGCGCGCCGCGTCCTCGGAGACGAGGGGGCCCACCGGTACGCCCAGTGGGCAACGGCGGAGCTCCGCTCGGCCATGGTCCGATACCCGGACGACGAATACCTCCAGTCCCTGCTCGTGGAGCTCTCAGCGACCAGCGCCACCTTCCGGAGCCACTGGGAGCGAGGCGAGGTCGGGGCAGGCCGCTCCCTCGTGAAGCACCTGCTCCATCCGACCCGGGGATGGCTGGAATTCCAGAGCGAGATGCTGCACGACGCCGAACGGGACCACTGGATCGTGATCTACTCTCCTGCCGGCGCGGTTGACCGCCCACCGGCGTCAGGCGAGGCACTACGGGCGTGAGCCCGGGGTTTTCGAGGCGATGGTCCGCTCAGCGGCGGTCGGAGCGGAGCACCGCCCCGGACAGCGACCCTCTGGGCATCCGGCGGCCCCGTGCACCCGCTGGTGCACCCCCAACGCGAAAACGGCCCCTGGTGTGCGAAGGGTCTTCACAGGCCAGGGGCCGTTTTTCGAACGGAGCGGATGACGGGAATCGAACCCGCGCTATCAGCTTGGGAAGCTGAAGTTCTGCCATTGAACTACATCCGCCTGCGACCGCCGGAAGTCCGGTTGTCGACGCACGTCATCCTAGCCCAACTCCGCCCCCCATGGGCAACTCGGCGCGGGGGCTGGGGCCTGGTGATCGAGCCTACGCCGCGTTGTCGCAGGCGGTAGGTTCGGACCGTGCTGCTCTCCGATCGCGATATCAAGTCCGAAATCGATGCCGGGCGGGTCCGGATCGACCCCTACGACCCGAGCCTCGTCCAGCCCTCCAGTGTCGACGTGCGGCTGGACCGCTTCTTCAGGGTGTTCGAGAACCACAAGTACCCCCACATCGACCCCTCGGTCGAACAGCCCGGCCTGACCCGGCTGGTCGAGGCCGACGGGGAGGAGGCGTTCATCCTCCACCCCGGAGAGTTCGTACTGGCCTCCACCTACGAGGTGGTGAGCCTGCCTGACGACATCGCGAGCCGGCTGGAGGGCAAGAGTTCCCTGGGCCGCCTCGGCCTTCTCACCCACTCCACCGCGGGGTTCATCGACCCCGGATTCTCGGGGCACGTCACCCTCGAACTGTCCAACGTCGCGACCCTGCCGATCAAGCTGTACCCGGGCATGAAGATCGGCCAGCTGTGCATGTTCCGCCTGTCCTCCCCGGCGGAGTTCCCGTACGGCTCCGCGGGCTACGGTTCCCGCTACCAGGGGCAGCGCGGCCCGACGCCGTCCAGGTCGCACCAGGGCTTCGCCCGGACCCCGATCAGCCCCGACGCACCCTGACCGGGGGCGCCCCGGAAACCGGCGGGCACTGACGGTACGCTTACGGGCCACCACATACCGTCGTATGGCACATCTGTCTCGCATATGTGACAAGGGTCACCAATAAATCAATAGTGGTATAGATCACATATCGACGTCTTGCGGTGCCTGTATCCGGTGTCATAGGTCGGCGGACGGTTTTTATGCCGTCTAAACATGTTATTTGCCGGTTACCAACCGTCTGAACTGTGCGTACGTATCTCTGTAGGGTTTGCACCCGACGTGAACCAGGTAGCGGTACCGCCCTGACCAGGGGGCGCATGGGGGCCCTGCGCAAGCCAGCTACCTGCGGGAACCGTGGGATGGCAAGGGGCAGGAGTGTGCCCTGGTGCGCCCCGCGGTCAGGACAGCCCCTTAGAGGAGACCGTGCCAGCAGTACGCGCAGACCACTTGTACAAGGTGTTCGGAAGACAGTCCGGAGCCGCCGTCGAGCGGCTCCAGGACGGCAGCCACCGTGACACCATCGCCGACCTCGACGTGACGGCAGCCGTCATCGACGTCTCCTTCGAGGTCGAACCCGGCGAGATCTTCGTCGTCATGGGCCTGTCCGGATCGGGGAAGTCGACCCTGATCCGGATGCTCAACGGCCTCCTGGAACCCACCGCGGGGACGGTCGAGGTCGACGGGGTGGACATCACCGCCCTGAGCAGGAAGGGGCTCCTGAACCTGCGCGGCGAGAAGATCAGCATGGTCTTCCAGCACTTCGCGCTGCTGCCCCACCGCACGGTTCTGGAGAACGCCGCCTACGGCCTGGAGCTCCGCGGGATCCCGCGTGCCGAGCGCAGCCGCAGGGCCCAGGAGACCCTCGAACTGGTCGGTCTCGGCGGCTGGGAGGGCAAACTCCCGGAGCAGCTCTCCGGGGGCATGCAGCAGCGTGTGGGCCTGGCCAGGGCACTGGCCGCGGACACCGACATCATCCTCATGGACGAGGCGTTCAGCGCGCTCGACCCGCTGATCCGGCGGGACATGCAGACCCAGCTCCTGGAACTCCAGAAGAGCCTGGGCAAGACCATCGTCTTCATCACGCACGACCTCAACGAGGCCATGCGCCTCGGCGACCGGATCTGCGTGCTCCGCGACGGGCGCGTCGCCCAGATCGGCACCGCGCAGGAGATCCTCAGCGAACCCGCCAACGACTACGTCGAGCGGTTCATCGAGGACGTCGACCGCACCCGCGTGCTCACCGCCGCCTCCGTCCTGGACTCCGCCGCCCCGTCGGCCGACGCGTCCTCGCCGCAGGTCGCCGCGAGCACTCCGGTGGCCGACCTGTACGCCAGCATGACGACCGCCGACCGCCTCCGCGTGGTCGCCGAGGACGGCAGCGTCCTGGGCACGGTGACACGCAACTCCGTGCTCGCCGCCCTCGCGGCAGGGAAGGAGACCCCGTGACCCCCGTGGAGTTCCCACCGCGCCTGCCGATCGGCGAGGGCTTCGAGGCGGTCAACGCCTGGTTCAAGGCCAACTTCGGTCTCGTCTTCGACGCGCTCGGCGCGTTCATCCGCTGGGCCGTCGAAGCCCTCGCCGGGTTCTTCGTCGAACCGGGTGCGGGCCAGCTCGCCTTCATCGCCGCGGTCATCATCGCCGTGCCGCTGCTGAGGACCCGCCGGCTGCCGCTGGTCCTGATCGTCGCCGTCGTCTCGCTGCTCTACGTCCTCCAGGGGCAGATCGGGTTCGGCGACACCGTCGTGAACCTCCTCGGACGCCCGGCCTTCGGATGGGCGATGGCGCTCTTCGACCAGCAGTACGTGGACGCGTACCTGTGCATCTCGCTGCTGTTCCTGATCGCCGTCACGGTGCTGGGCCTGCTGGACCGGGGGACCCGGCTCAGGACCGGCGTCGTCGCGGGCGGCTGGCTCGCCCTGCTCGTACTGGGATGGCTCGTCCTGCCGACCGTGGTGACGAACCCGACGTCGCTGCTGATGATCCTGCTGCTGAGCCTGCTCGCACTCTCGGTCGCCGGGTGGAGGCTGGGCCTGTTCGCCCTGGTCGCCCTCACCCTCATCGCGTCCGTCGGCCAGTGGACCAACGCCATGGACACCCTGGGCCTCGTGCTCGTGGCCAGTGCCATCGCCGTCGTCATCGCGATCCCGATCGGCGTCCTCGCGGCCTACAACGACACGGTCAGCAAGATCGCCAAGCCGATCCTGGACCTGATGCAGACGCTGCCCGCGTTCGTCTACCTGATCCCGGCGATCTTCTTCTTCTCGATCGGCGCCGTTCCGGGCGTGGTCGCGACCATCGTGTTCGCGATGCCCCCCGGCGTCCGCCTGACCGAGCTCGGTATCCGCCAGGTCGACCGCGAGCTGGTCGAGGCGGGCGAGGCGTTCGGAGCTCCGAGCCGCAAGATCCTCACCGGCATCCAGCTCCCGCTGGCCCTGCCCAACATCATGGCGGGTGTCAACCAGGTCATCATGCTGGGACTGTCGATGGTCGTCATCGCCGGCATGGTCGGCGCGGGCGGACTGGGCAGCCAGGTGTACCAGGGCATCACGCGCAACGACGGCGCCCTCGGCTTCGAGGCCGGTATCGCCGTCGTCATCCTGGCCATCTTCCTGGACCGCCTCACGGCGGCCGTCACCCGTAAGGGGCCGAGGGCGCGCGCCGCCCAGACCTCCTGAGTAGTCCCGCCACACAGAATGACCGAGCGAAGGAACCCCACGATGTACAGCCGCAAGCGCATGACCGCGCTCTCCGCCGCCGGAATGAGCACCGCCCTCCTCCTGACCGCCTGCGGTGGCGGCGGTGAGGACCTGACCGGCCCCGCCGACGGTGAGGCCGGTGACAACAAGGAGATCAACATCGCGCGGATCGCCTGGGAGGAGGGCATCGCCACCACCGCCATGTGGGAGGTGATCCTGCAGGAGCTGGACTACGACGTCACGATCACCGACGTCGACGTCGCCCCCATGTACCAGGGCGCCGCCAACGGCGACGTGGACCTGTTCCTCGACACCTGGCTGCCGATCACGCACTCGGACTACTGGGAGGACTACGGCGACCAGCTGGAGGACCTCGGTGTCTGGTACGACAACGCCATCCTGACGATCACCGTCCCCACCTACATGGAGGACGTGAACAGCATCGCGGACCTGGCCGACCACGCCGACGACCTGGGCGGCGAGATCATCGGCATCGACCCGGGCGCCGGTCTGACCCGGGTCACCAAGGAAGAGGCGATGCCGGGCTACGGGCTGGACGAGGACTTCGAGCTCATCGAGTCCTCCGCCGCGGCCATGCTCGCCGAGCTGGACTCGGCGATCGCCGAGGAGGAGCCCATCGTCGTCACCCTGTGGCGTCCCCACCCCGCCTACGCGCAGTACGACCTGAAGGACCTTGAGGACCCCGAGGGCCTCATGGGCGACGCCGAGCAGATCCACGCGGTGGGCCGTGACGGTTTCACCGAGGAGTACCCGGAGCTGACCGAGTGGATCGGGGACTGGGAGATGTCCGACGAGGAGCTCGCCTCCCTCGAGGTGCTGACCGTCGGTGAGGACGTCGAGGACCCGCAGGCGGGCGCTCGCACCTGGCTGTCGGAGAACCCCGAGTTCCTGGAGCGCACCCTGGGCGAGGACGCCGAGGGCCTGGAGTTCTAGGACTCCCACTCCACCGGGCAGGCAACGCGTGATCGCGTGCGCCGCGTCCGCGGCGAAGACGTGAACGGGCTGTTCCCCTGAGGGGAGCAGCCCGTTCACGTCGTGTGGGGGTCAGGGGGCGTAGTAGCCGCCCTGGGCGCCCCCGTATCCCTGGTTGAGCTGCCGGGCCCTCTCCCGCCTGGGGAGCAGGTACGCCGCGAACAGGCCGCCGAGGAAGCCGAAGAGGTGGGCCTGCCAGGAGACGCCGGGGTACTGGGGGAGGACACCCCAGATCATCGTCCCGTAGAAGATGATCACGCAGATCATGATGACGATGTCGACGGTCTTGCGCTCGACGATGCCGCGCAGGACCGTGTAGCCGAAGTAGCCGAACACCAGGCCGCTGGCGCCGACGGTGATGGAGAAGGGCGAGCTGAACAGCCAGACCCCGACCCCGCTGACGAGGATGATGATCAGCGTGGTGAGCAGGAACCGGCCCAGACCGCTGAAGGCCACGAGGGAGCCCAGGACGAGGAACGGCAGTGAGTTGCCGATGAGGTGTTCGAGGTTGCCGTGCATGAAGGGCGCGGTCACCACGGTCCAGGGCTGGTCGAGGTTCCAGGCCCGTAGGCCGAACCCCTGGTCGAGCGCCCCCCGGAGGAGGAAGCTGTCGAGGATCTCGAGGACCCACATGGCCGCGAGCATCCCCGCTACGGTCAGGATGGCGGTGATTCTGGACTGCTTCACGCCACCGAGGGTAGAGGACACGCGCTTGCGACGGTATGTCTGTGGGGCGTGTGGTGGGTAATTGTCTGCTGTGTCCAGAGTCGTCCGGTCGGCGGGGGAGGCCCCCGGCCGCTCAGGAGGTCAGTGAGCGCTTGCGCGGCGGGATGCCCGCCACGGCCATGAACGACTCGACCTTCGCGGGGCTGGTCATCCCGGTGAGCGGCAGGTACGTGCGCGAGGCGCGGCGGTTCTGGAGCGAGGGGAAGCGCTTGGGCCGCCCGGTGGGGTCGCACAGTCCCAGGGACCGGATGCGGCCCGGCAGGACGTAGTAGGAGCCGATGTCGTGGAAGGGCACGCGCACGATGTACCGGCCGCGCTGGTAGCGGAACTCGCCGTCGGAGATCTCCAGGACCGGTGCCTTGATCATGTGCCCGTGCGCGGCCAGGGCGGCGCCGATGAGCGCGATGAGCACCCCGAACGTGATGTGGGCCCAGTGCAGGGGGTCGATCGCGACCACCACGACCCCGAACACCACCAGAGCGTAACCAGCCCACAGCTCCACGTGCTTACGGCCTACGGGGCAGACCATGCGGACTGTTTCGGACACGGCAGATGCCTCTCTCGCTGGATGCTGCGGTGGGATCACGGCGGTCGCCGTTTCCGACCCTATCGGCTCCACAGGGATGCGAACGGTGGTTTCGGACAGTCTGGGCGGAGGATTCGGCATGGGATATGAGTGCTTTGTTGTGATTAAAGATCTTTGCCGCGTTTATCTGATTAACATCAGATCATCCTATGAATGACTTCGAGGTGTGAGGTTGTCCCGTGCATCGACGTCCGAGAGTGAGGCGAGTTGGGGCTTTCGAGCCTGATGGGGATTTTTGTGCCCAGTGTCCGATTTTCTCTCGGTAATCGTGTGGGGGCGAGCTGTAGTCAAACGTCGTTTACTCCATAGTAAACAACGTTGACGCCATCGAATGTCCTGCAATTCATTTCCGGCTGGTCCGAATCCGGATGATGGCGTCTCTCGTGAGGATCTCCCGCTGACCTGCGATGACGGTCGGTGTTACCGGAGCATTGAGGGTTTGTGTCGACGCCCAAGGACGATGGGCGCGAACCGGTTGCGGATGGGTCACGAATCCGGCAGTGGGGCTATACAGACATTTCGCTCAATGGTCTTCTGATCGACTAATCGCCTAAGCTCGGATGGCTGTGCGTGAACCGCACAAACCCGCGCGTCCGGCTCGCATTAGTGATCAAGGGTGTGACTGATGGAGAATCGAAGGAAAATGTTGGCCGTCGCCGCTGTCGGCGTTTCGGCTGCACTGGTGCTGGGCGCCTGCTCACCGCCGGAGGACAGCGGCGGCGGCGGTGAAGGCAGCTCCGTCACCTGGATCGTCAACCAGCCCGGCGGCGGCTGGAACCACAACGCCCCCGAGGGCGGTTCGGTCTACGTCATCCAGATGGTCCACGGCGTCCTCCCGGTGCCGGGCTTCTACAACCCCGAGGGCGAGTGGGAGTGGAACTCCGACCTCGTCACCAACACGCCCGAGCTGATCAGCGAAGACCCCATGACCTGGGAGTACGAGCTCAACCCCGACGCCAACTGGAGCGACGGCGAGCCCATCGACGCCGACGACTTCATCTGGGCCTGGAAGATGAACAGCGGCAACGAGGACCTCTGCGCCGAGATCTGCAACTCCCGCGGCTCCGACGTGGACCTCCTCATCGACAACGTCGAGGGCTCCGAGGACGGCAAGACCGTCACGGTGACCATCGAGGAGGGGACGCAGTTCCCCGAGTGGTACACCTTCGCCGGGGACGGCCTCTACCCGTCGCACCTGGCCGAGGCCGAGGGCTTCGACCTCGACACCCCCGAGGGCATGCTGGAGTCCTCCCACTGGTTCAACGAGAACCCGGTCACCGTCTCCGGCGGCCCGTACATCTTCGACGGCACCCCGGAGCTCGACGGGCGGACCGTCAAGGTCGCCAACGAGGAGTACTACGGCGCCACCCCGGAGGTCCAGGAGATCATCCTGGAGGTCAACACCGAAGAGGGCAGCTGGGTCCCCGCGCTGACCAACGGCGAGGTCCAGGGCGGCTCCCCGGCCTCCTGGTCCGACGACGTCATCACGCAGCTGGAGGACGCCCCCGACGTCGAGTTCGGCATCGAGTCCGGCGGCAGCTGGGAGCACCTGGACCTCAACCTCGACAACGAGGCCCTGTCCGACCAGGCCCTGCGCCAGGGCATCTTCGCCGCCATCGACGTCCAGAACATCGCGACCCGCACCTACGGCGAGAAGTTCCCCGAGGTCGAGCCGCGCACCAACCACGTCTTCTCCGCGTCGAGCGAGTACCACGAGGACGTCATCACCGAAACCGGCCAGGGCACCGGTGACACCGAGGCCGCGCTGGAGGGCCTGGAGGAGGCCGGCTACGAGCTCAACGGCGACACCCTCGAACTCGACGGCGAGGCGGTCCCCCCGCTGCGCCTGCGCTACACCGCCGGCCACGTCGCCCGCGAGATCATCGCCGAGCTGATCCAGGCCGACCTGGCCGAGATCGGCGTCACCGCCGAGATCGAGACCACCGACGACCTGGGCGGCACCCTCGCCGAGCAGGACTTCGACCTGATGATCTACGGCTGGAGCACCACGCCGGCCTTCGCCAGCTCGCCGTACAACTACTGGCACAGCGAGAGCCTGAGCAACCACGGCAAGCTCGACAACTCCGAGGTCGACGAGCTCGTGGAGGCCGCTCAGAACGTCGCCACCTCCGACGAGGCCGCCGAGTACGCCAACGAGGCCGCCGCGCTCGTCGCGGAGGAGGCCTACGTGCTGCCCTTCGTGGACACCCCGTCGTTCTACTTCTACGACACCAACTACCTCGGCAACGTCACGGACAACAACGCCCAGTCGCGCCGAGCCCAGTGGAACCAGCACGAGTGGACCGCGGTCAACTAGCGCACCTCCCGGCCCGCAACGCTCCGTGCTGAACAGCGGGGAGACGCCCCAGGACCGGTGACCTCCGCCGGGACGCGAGTCCCGGCGCAGGCCCGGGCCAGGGCAGGCACCGCCCGCCCGCCCCCCGTGGCGGGCGGTGCCGCCTCCCCGTTCCGGGAGCGCTCACCGAAGGACCTTCCCATGCTCGTATACACCGCGCGCCGCCTCGCCGTGGCGATCCCAGTGCTCCTGGCGGCGTCGGTTCTCGTGTTCCTCATGGTCGACCTCAGCGGCGACCCGCTGGCGGACATGCGCCTCGCGCAGCCACCGCCCAGCGCGGAGGCCATCGCCGCCGCGGAGGCCCGCTACTACCTGGACCGGTCGACCCCGGAACGGTACTGGCTCTGGATGACGGGGATCGGCGGCAACGGAGACATCGGCCTGCTCCAGGGCGAGTTCGGACCCTCGGTCCGAGGCGGCGCCTTCGACATCGGCGAAGAGCTGGCCTCAGGCATCGCCGTCACCCTCCGACTGGTCACTGCCGCCCTCGTCTTCGCCCTCGGCCTCGCCGTCATCGCCGGCGTCGTCAGCGCGATGCGCCAGTACTCCAAGCTCGACTACGCCCTCACCTTCATCGGCTTCCTCGCCCTCGCCATGCCGACGTTCTGGCTGGGCGCGCTGATCCGCGAGGGAGGCCTGGCCTTCAACCAGGCCACGGACACCTCGTTCTTCTTCACCATCGGGGCGAACTCGGCCCGGGTGGGCAACATGACCAACTGGGAGTACTTCCTCGACTCCGCCGGCCACCTCGTGCTCCCCACCGTCACCCTGATGCTGACCAGCTACGCGGCGTGGAGCCGCTACCAGCGGACGTCGATGCTGGAGGTGCTCAACAGCGACTACGTGCGCCTCGCCAGGTCCAAGGGCGTGCGCAACAGCGTGGTCGTCCGGCGCCACGCGCTGCGCACCGCACTGATCCCCCTGGTCACCGTCGCGACCATCGGCTTCGTCGGCATCATCGAGGGCGTGGTGATCACCGAGACCATCTTCCAGTGGCGGGGTCTCGGCTACTTCTTCATCGAGGCGGTCAAGGCACAGGACGCGTTCGCGCTCATGTCCTGGCTGATGCTCAGCGGCACCCTCGTCGTCGTCGCCAACCTCATCGCCGACATCCTGTACGGCGTTCTCGACCCGAGGATCCGCTATGAGTGACACCGAAAGCCGTACGGCGAGCGGGAAGGGCCCGGTCGGGCTCCCCGCCGGAGGGGACGTCAACCGGGGGGAGGAGCTGAGCCAGGTCCAGATGGTCTGGCGCCGGTTCCGCAGGCACCGGGCGGCGATGGTCAGCCTGGTCGTCCTGGGCCTGATCACGGTCTTCGCCTTCATCGGTCCCTTCGTGTGGCCCTGGGACCACACCGTCAGCCGGGACATCCTCGGCAACCAGGGGCCGAGCCTGCAGCACCCCTTCGGCACCACCAACCAGGGCAACGACGTGTTCGCGCAGACCATGCGCGGCACCCAGCAGTCCCTGAAGGTCGCCCTCACCGTCGCGGTCCTGTCGACCGTGATCGGCTCGGTCTGGGGCGCGGTCGCGGGCTACTACCGCGGACGGATCGACGCGATCATGATGCGCGTCGTCGACGTGTTCCTCATCGTGCCGCTCATCGTCGCCGTGGCCGCGATCAACGGCAACGTGCGGGGCGGGACCACCTGGTACGCGGTGGCGCTGATCATGTGCCTGTTCTCCTGGGCCACCATCGCCCGCGTGGTCCGCGGCGTGGTGCTCTCCCTGCGCGAACAGGAGTTCATCGAGGCGGCCAGGGCGGTGGGGGCCAGGGCCTCGCGGATCATCTTCCGCCACCTGCTGCCCAACGCGGCCGGACCGATCATCGTGGCCGCGACCCTGCTGGTGGCGGTGGCGGTCCTCACGGAGGCCGCGCTCTCCTTCATCGGGTTCGGCATCCAGCCGCCGGACATCTCCCTCGGAAAGATGGTGGAGGGCTCCAGGACCGCGGCCTTCACCCGGCCCTGGCTGTTCTATCCGCCCGGCGTCCTGATCGTCATGATCTGCCTGACGATCAACTTCATCGGTGACGGACTCCGGGACGCACTCGACCCACGACAGACGATGGTGCGGCGATGACCACGACCGAACACATGAGCGACGGCTCCACCCCGACCACCGGGAACGACGTCGTCCTGGACGTCCGGGACCTCAGCGTCACCTTCTCGTCCGAGGACGGCCCCCTGAACGCCGTGCGCGGCGTCACCTACCAGGTCCGCCGCGGCGAGGCGCTGGGCATCGTCGGGGAGTCGGGCTCGGGCAAGTCGGTGACCTCGATGGCGATCATGGGCCTGCTGCCCAGGACCGCCGAGGTGACCGGCTCGGCCAGGGTCCTCGACCAGGAGGTCATCGGGCTCGGTGACGCCGCGATCAGCAGGATCCGCGGCGAGAAGATCGCGATGATCTTCCAGGACCCCCTCACCTCGCTGAACCCGGTGTACACGGTCGGCTACCAGATCGCCGAGGCCGTGCTCACCCACCGGGACGTGAGCAAGAAGCAGGCGCGGGAGCGCGCCGTCGAACTCCTCGACAAGGTGGGCATCCCCAACCCCGACCGCCGGGTCGACCAGTACCCGCACGAGCTCTCCGGAGGTATGCGCCAGCGGGTCGTGATCGCCATCGCGATGGCCAACGACCCCGACGTCATCATCGCCGACGAACCCACCACCGCCCTGGACGTGACGGTCCAGGCCCAGGTGCTGGAGGCGCTGGAGGCGGCCCGCAGGGAGACCGGCGCCGCCCTCGTGCTGATCACCCACGACCTCGGCGTGGTGGCCGGGCACGTGGACCGGGTGGCCGTCATGTACGCGGGCCGCCTGGTGGAGACGGGCACGGTGGAGGACGTCTTCTACCGTCCGCGCATGCCGTACGCCCTGGGTCTGCTGGGGTCGATGCCCCGGCTGGACGGGGGGCACGAACGGCTCACCCCCATCCTGGGCACGCCTCCGTCACTGCTCAACCTCCCCCGGGGGTGCGCGTTCGCGCCGCGCTGTCCGATGGCGCAGGACATCTGCCGGACGGAGATGCCCGAGCTCGCAGAACCGGCGAACATCGAGGCGTCCGCCACGGGGAAGCCGGAGGAGGATCCGCTGCGTCGGCACCGGTCGGCCTGCCACTTCAGCGAGCAGCTGGCCGGGGTCCGCCCGGACGACCTCTTCCGGCCCACCTCCGTGGACGCGGACGCGCCCGCCGAGGTCCTGGCGGCCGAACTGGGGACCGCTCCCGTCGGAGGGGGTTCCGCACAGGAGGCCCCGAAGGAGCGGGCGGAGAAGGAGGACGGCGCGGGGGAGGGCGCGGACGGGGCGCGGGCCGAGGTCCTGTTGAGCGCCACCGACCTGGTCAAGCACTTCCCGATCCGGTCCAAGGGCATCCTGCGGCGCAAGATCGGTGAGGTCCAGGCGGTCTCCGGGATCTCCCTGGAGCTGCGCGAGCACGAGACCCTCGCGCTCGTCGGCGAGTCCGGTTGCGGCAAGTCCACGACCGCGCGCCTGCTGCTCCAGCTGATCCGCCTGACGTCGGGAGACGTCCGGTACATGGGACGGCCGCTGCACGACCTGTCGGACGCCCAGATGCGGCCGCTGCGCCGCGACCTCCAGCTGGTCTTCCAGGACCCGTTCGCCTCCCTCGACCCGCGCATGACGGTCTCGGACACGGTCGCCGAGCCGTTGCAGATCCACGGCAGGGCCAAGGGTGCGAGGACCCGGGTGAAGGAACTCCTGGAGCTCGTGGGCCTCAACCCCGAGCACGGCTCTCGCTACCCGCACGAGTTCTCGGGCGGCCAGCGGCAGCGCATCGGCATCGCCCGCGCGCTGGCGCTCAACCCCAAGGTGCTCATCCTGGACGAGCCGGTGTCGGCTCTGGACGTGTCGATCCAGGCGGGTGTGATCAACCTGCTGGAGGACCTCCAGGACGAGTTGGGCCTGTCGTACCTGTTCGTCTCGCACGACCTGTCGGTGGTCAGGCACATCGCCGACCGGGTCGCCGTGATGTACCTCGGCAAGATCGTGGAGACGGGCACGACCGACCAGCTGTTCAGCGCCCCGGCGCACCCGTACACGCAGGCGCTGATCTCGGCGATCCCGCTGCCGGACCCGGTCAAGGAGAGGACCCGGGAGAGGATCGTCGTCACCGGTGACGTCCCCAGCCCGGCCGACCCCCCGTCCGGCTGCCGGTTCCGTACCCGGTGCCCGAAGTTCGCAGGCGAACTGTCGGAGACCGAGCGGGTCAGGTGCGTGGAGGAGCCCCCGGGCCTGCTGGACAGGGGGGCCGGGCACCAGGACGCCTGCCACTACTCCCAGGTGGTCGAGCTGATCTGAGCCGTTGCGCGACGACGGGCCGGTGACGGGGCGTGAGCTCCGGCGCCGGCCCGTCGTCGTCCCCGGCAGGCGTCCGTCTCCGGCCCTGGGGGTCTTGGCCGCTGCGGCCGCCACCCGCCCCGGGGACGGCGGATGAGGCGGGAACCCCTGCCATGCCGGACGACCCGCGCGCCGGATGGTGGATCGGCGGCCGTTCCTGGGCTAGGGTGCGTTGCTGTTGCCCTCATCGAGGAGACCCATGAGACCAAACACCCTCCGTGACCCCCTGCGCCCCCGCCGTGCCGGAGGGCGCGGCGCCTGGACGGCCGCCGCCGCCCTCGTCACGATCCCCTTGCTGCCGATGACACTTCTGGGAGCGTCCCCCGCGCTCGCCGACACCTCCGCCGCCCGCGTGGCCGACCTGCGCGAGGACATCGACGCCATCCTGGAGGACCCCGCCCTGGAGGGCGCGGTGTCCGGGGTGGTCGTCGTGGACCCCGCGACCGGCGAGGAGCTGTACTCGCGCGACGGCGGCGAGCAGCTGCTGCCCGCGTCCAACATGAAGCTGTTCACCGCGGCCGCCGCCCTGGAGGTCCTGGGCACCGACCACACCTTCGGGACCGAGGTGGCGGCCGAGGACGCCCCCGGGCGCCGGGGGCAGGTCCAGGACCTCTACCTGGTGGGCCGGGGCGACCCGACGCTGTCCGCCGAGGATTTGGACGCCATGGCCGCCGAGGTGGCGGCCTCCGGGGTCCGCACGGTCAAGGGCGACCTGTACGCCGACGACACGTGGTTCGACTCCGAGCGGCTCGTGGACGACTGGTGGCCCGAGGACGAGCCGTACGCCTACTCGGCCCAGATCTCGGCCCTGACGGTCGCCCACGGGGAGCGCTTCGACACCGGTGTCACGGAGGTCTCGGTGGCCCCCGCGGCGCAGGGTGAGCCCGCCGACGTGGACCTCGGCGCGGCCGAGGGCTACGCCGAACTCGACAACCAGGCCGTCACCGGTGCCCCGGGCAGCGGCAACACCCTCGTCATCAACCGTCCGGTGGGCACCAACACCATCGCGGTCACCGGCTCGCTCCCCGCGGACGCCGCCCCCGTGACCGCGTTGCGGACGGTCGACGAGCCCGCCGCGCTCGCCGGGCACCTCTTCGAGGAGGCGCTGGAGAACAACGGCGTCACCGTGAAGGGCGACGTCGGCCTGGGCGGCGTCCCCGCCGACTGGGAGGCGCCCGAGGTGCTCGCCGACCACACGTCGGCCGAGCTCTCCGAGCTCCTCGTCCCCCTCATGAAGTTCAGCAACAACGGGCACGCCGAGATGCTGGTCAAGAGCATCGGGCAGGAGACCTCCGGCGAGGGCACTTGGGACGCCGGGTTCGTCGGCGTGGAGGGCGCTCTCTCGGGTCTGGGAGTGGACACCGCGGACCTGGTCCTCAACGACGGCTCCGGCCTGTCCCGGGGCAGTCTGGTCACCGCGGACGCTGTCGTCGACCTGCTGGGGCGGGCGAGCGGCGCCTCCTGGGAGGAGCCCTGGTCCGCCTCGCTGCCGGTGGCGGGCGAGAGCGACCCGTTCGTCGGCGGTACCCTCGCCAACCGCATGCGCGGCACCGCGGCGGAGGGCGTGGTGCAGGCCAAGACCGGCACGATGAGCGGGGTCAGCGCCCTGTCCGGGTACGTGCCCGGTCCGGAGGGCGAGCTGGTGTTCAGCATCGTCAACAACGGCCACTCCGGCCCCGCGCCCCTCGCGGTCCAGAACGCGATCGCGGTGCGCCTGGCCGAGTACGCGGGCCACCAGGCGCCGGAGGGCGTCAGCCCGCTGCGCGCCCCGGTCCAGGGCAGCGGTGAGCTGGAGTGCTCCTGGGAACAGGCCTGCTGACCGGCGGGCACACCGGCCGACCGGTGCGGTGATCTGAGGGCGTGTTGATCTGAGGGCGCACCGGCCGACCGGTGCGGTGGCCTGAGGACACGGCGACCTGAGGGCGTGCCGGTCGGACGGAGCGGAGACGAGGGTCACGGGGCGAACCCGTGGCCCTCGGGTTTTCCACAGGCGCGGGACCGCGCTTTCGCGGCCGCCCCCGGGATGGCAGTCTGGAACCACGACGCCACCCCACCTCCCACGCGATCGCGTCGCATTCCCTGGCGGTACCCTCCGCGTGCGTGGGGACCGCCGTTCCCGACCTCTCCTCCTCCCGGAGCGGTACCTCCCCGCACGCGCGGAACCACGGAAAGTGAGCGTTCGGATCGTGACCTACCTGGGTGAGGGCATCTCCCAACTCCTGTCGCTGGCCGTGTTCGTCGTCCTGCTCCTCGGGGTCGGCACGCTCGCCAGCCGGATGATGGGCGTGCCGTTCAGCGCGCCCCGGCTGGCGCTGGCCGGCATCGTCGGCCTGTTCCTGGGCTCCATCGCCTCCGTGGTCCTCTACTACGGGTCCTTCGAGGCGCTCGCCGGGCTCGAACGCACACCGGTCCCCGCGTTCGTCGCCGTCATGACCGCGGTATCCGCCGCCGCGTCCCTGCTGGCCTTCGTCGCCCTGGAGCTCGCCCTGCCCCGGGGCACCCGGCTGCGGCCGGTCCAGGCCGCCCGCGCGGTGCTCGACTGGGGCGGGCGGATGCGCCGCTACCGGCAGATCATGTGGATCCTCGCCCGGCGGGGACTGGGAGGCTACGTGAGCGGTCGGCGGGAGACGGGCGAGGGCGCGTCGGGACAGCGCCGCCTGGCCCGCTCCCTGGCCAGCTCGCTGGAGGAGGCCGGGGTGGTGTTCATCAAGCTCGGCCAGGTGCTGGCCACCCGTCGCGACCTGCTCCCGCCGGTGTTCGTGGAGGAGCTGGGACGGCTGCACAGCGAGGTGGCCCCGGCCCCGGCGGACGAGGTGCGGGCGAGCGTGGAGCGCGAGCTGGGCCGCCCCCTGGACGAGGTGTTCGACGACTTCTCCCAACACCCTCTCGCCGCGGCCTCCATCGCCCAGGCGCACACAGCCCGGCTGCGCAGCGGTGAGGAGGTGGTGGTCAAGGTGCAGCGTCCCGGGATCGGCCCGGTCGTGCACCGGGACCTGGACATCATCCGCCGACTGGCCTCGCGCTTCGAGGAGAGCACCGACTGGGGGCCCGCGATCGGCGTGGTCAACCTCGCGCAGGGGTTCGCCGACGCGCTCCGGGAGGAGCTGGACTTCGAGGTGGAGGCCGCCAACATCGCCGCCGTGTCCGAGGCGGCCCAGGGCTCCCGGGTCCGCATCCCCCGGGTGTACGACGCCTACACGAGCAGGCGGGTCCTGGTCATGGAACGCCTGCACGGAGTTCCGATCGGCGGGGCCGACCCGGCCACAGCCGACGGCCCCGGGCTGGCCAAGGCCCTGCTGGAGTGCCTGCTTGAGCAGGTGATGATCAGCGGCATCTTCCACGCCGATCCCCACCCCGGCAACATCCTGCTGCTCGACGACGGCGACCTGGGCCTGCTCGACTACGGGTCGGTGGGCCGCCTGGACGGCGTGACCCGCGAGTCCCTCCAGACGATGCTGGTCGCCCTGGACCGGGCCGACGCGGTCCTGCTGACCGACACCCTCCTCGACGTGGTCACCGACCCGGAGGGGGTGGACGAGGAGCGCCTGCGGAGGGCACTCGGCCAGTTCATGGCGCGGCACCTGCACCAGGGGATGACCGTCAGCATGAGGATGTTCACCGAGCTGCTCCTCATCGTCACCCGGTTCGGGCTCGGCCTGCCCGCGGAGCTGGCGGCGGTCTTCCGGGCCCTGGCCACCCTGGAGGGCACCCTCGTGTACCTGGACCCGGGGTTCGACACGGTCACCGAGGCCAAGCGCTTCGCGGAGGCCCGGATGTCGGAGCGGTTCACCAAGGACAGCCTGCGCGACACGGCGCTGGACGAGGTGATGGCGATGCTGCCCACACTCCGCCGCCTTCCGCGCAGGCTGGACCGGATCACCGACCAGCTGCACAAGGGCAGGTTCACCGTCCTGGTGCGGCCGTTCGCGCACCCGGAGGACAGACGCCTGCTCATGGGGCTCGTCCACCGGATGATCCTCACCGTCCTGGCGGTGACCACCGGCCTGACCGCGGTGGGCCTGTTCAACGTCACCGACGGCCCCCACGTGGTGTGGGCGGACATGTCCACGCGCGCCCAGGTACTCAACGCCTCGGCCTGGCTGCTGCTGGCGCTGGCGGGGCTGCTGGTCCTCCGGCTGCTGGTGGGCGTCTCCAGGGACGGGTCCCCGAGGAGACGCTGAGATACCCGCCGGGCTCCGACGGAAGCCGGACGGGAGCTCCGCCCGGACGGAGCGGCCCGTGCCCGTCCACCCGGCGGGGTGAGGGGAGCCGGCCCGGCCCCTCGGCCCGCCGGGCAGGTCGGCCGCACCGGTCCGCGACCCCGTGGGCGGGGCCGACCGGCTACCAGGCCCGGCGTCCGACGAACGCGAGGAACCGCGTCTGGGCGTCCGCGCCCTCCGGCGGGGTGAGCTCGGGGCCGCAGACGCCCGCGCCGCGCATGCCGTCGCCGAACACGGCCGTGTTCCCGTGTGCCCAGCGCACGTCCTCGGGGGCCAGCCGCTCGTCCAGGCCCGCGGCCCGTGACAGGTCCCAGCGGTGCACGACGAGGTCGAAGCTGAGAAATCGGTCGACGGACAGGGCGAACGTGGTCCGCCCGAAGTACCCGTCGTATGCGGCGTTCGCGAGCTCCGGGGTGTCCAGGTCGGCCTGGACCACCGCGCGTGCCGCGTCCCAGGCGGCGGCGGGGGCCGCGTCCACCGAGGGGATGTCGCCCAGGTCGCGGCCGACCAGGCGGAGGAACATGCCCTGGGTGTCCACCACGTGGCGGACCACGTCCAGGGCGGTCCACCCCTCGCAGGGAGAGGGGGCCGACCAGCGGCTGTCGGGTACGGCCGCGACCGTGGCGGCGAAGTCGTCGGAGAGGCGGGCGTAGCGTGCGCGGATGTCGCTCATGAGGATGTCCCCTTGGTCGTTCGTGGTTCGGACCCATCCTCGTGCGGCGGTCCCGCCGGGGTCTTGAAGAAACGCGACAGGCGCGGTGGCCCGGCTGGTGCACCGGGAACCGTCCGACCGGGGTCCTACGCTGGTGGGTGTGAGACCGGAGCCCGTGGAGCGGGACGCGCGGGGCATCATCGATCCGGAGGCGGGGCTGACCCGCTTCCGGATCGACAGGTACGCGCCCTCCGCGTCGGTCGCCCGCTTCGTGGACCGCTACTGGGTGGCCGCGTGGAACCTGACCGGCCGCGAGCCGTACACCCAGCGCGTCCTCGCCCATCCCGTGGTCAACGTGGTGTTCACCGCCGGCACCGCCACGGTGCACGGGCCCGCCACGGAGGTCACCCCCCGCCGCCTGGAGGGGGAGGGGTGGGCCCTCGGGGTGATGTTCCGACCGGCCGGGTTCCGTCCCTTCCTCGGCCGCCCGATGGTCGGGATCGCCGATGCCGCGCTGCCGGTGGCGGAGGTGTTCGACGGGGAGGAGTTCCCCGGGGAACCGGGTCCCCTCATGGCCGCTGTGGACCGGATCCTGTCCGAGCGGCTGCCCGGAGGGCGCCACCCGGCGGAGGGCACCCGCGACCTCGTGGAACGGGTGGCCGCGGATCCGACGGTGGTCGGCGTCGCCGCCCTCGCCGAGCGCGAGGGGGTCGGTGTGCGGCTGCTCCAGCGCAGGTTCGCCGACCACGTGGGCCTGGGGCCCAAGACGGTGATCCGCAGGTACCGCCTCTACGAGGCGGCGGAGCGGGCGAGGCGGGGGGCCGTGCCCGACTGGGGCAGGCTGGCCGCCGAACTGGGGTTCAGCGACCAGTCCCACCTGACCAGGGAGTTCACCTCCGTCATCGGTGTTCCGCCGGCCCGTTACGCGGCGCGGGGGAGGAGCGGAGGACGAGCAGCCGGTTGAGGATCCGGTGGATGCCGTCCGAGGTCAGTTCCGGATCGGTGCAGGCGCGTACGAACAGGCCGTCGACGGTGGCGGAGGCGGCTTCGCGATCGCCGGGATCGGGGAGGTGCGGTGCGAGGAAGGCGTCCACCGCACGGTTCCACCGGTCGATCTGGGGCCGCAGCGCGGGCCGCCGGGCCGCGAGCAGGAACAGTTCGTACTCGGCGACCGCGGAGGTCCGGCCGTCCCCCGACCCCGCGCCGGCGATGAGTTCGGCGAGCCCTCGCAGCGCGGGGTCCGCGTCGCGGGGGAGGGCCTCCATCGCCTCCACGTAGGTGTCGTTGACCCGGGTGAGGGTGTCCACGAGCAGGTCGTCGACGGCCGCGTAGTAGTAGGTGACGGTGCTGGGCGGCACGCCCGCCTCGGCGGCGACGCGGCGCTGGCTGACAGCGGCCACGCCCTCGCGTTCGACGAGCCGCATGGTGGCGTCGAGGAGCAGCCGGCGCCGTTGCAGCCCCTTGAGCCTGCGGCCGTCGGTGGTCTCCTCGTCGCGGGTGCCGCGCACCGCGTTCCTCTCCGTCAACGCCCGCCGCCCAGCTCCAGCGCCATCACTCCGCCGATGATCAGGGCGATGCCGCCCACCTGTACCCAGGTGAGGGACTCGCCGAGGAAGAGGGCTCCGATCGCCGCCACCAGCGCGATGCCCGCGGCCGCCCACACCCCGTAGGCCACACCGAGGTCCATGCCCCGGGTGAGGGACTGGCTGAGCATCGTGAAGGCGGCGACGTAGCCGACCACGACGACCACCGAGGGGACGAGCCGGGTGAACCCCTCGGAGAGTTTGAGGGAGGTGGTGGCGACCACCTCGGCGGTGATGGCACCGACCAACCAGAGCCAGGGCATGAGACCTCCGGAGGAGAACTGGGCAGGTGCTCAGGTTTCTTTCGGCAAGAAACCTGTTCGTTCGCTCAAGATGTTACCGGTAGGGGCAGCCCGGTGTGCGGATCGGTTGTGGGATGCCCGTAATCTCATATCTGGAGGGCTTCTGGGACGTACCCCCTGGGTGTATGGTCGGCCGTTCCGGTGTCTCGTCTCGTGCCGGTGGTAACCGCTCTATACCGATGTGCGGTTTTTCAGAACCTTTTTCACGCAAGTGCGTCCTAGTAGCAGTAGGCACACGGCGTTCGAGGTACGACATGGAGGTCCAGACGTGACGGGCAAGACCCCTTCGGCGGTGACACGTCGGTTCGGTATCGGACTGGCGGTGCTCGCGCTCGTCGCCACGGCCTGTACGTCAGGTGAGGCTGAGACACAGGGCAACAGCCCCGACGACGCCGCGGACGCGGCCGAGTTGGTGATCACGCCCGAGGAGGGCGCCGAGGAGGTCGCTCCGAACTCCCCCGTCACGGTGGCCGCCGAGAACGGCGTCATCACCGATGTCCAGGTGGAGCAGGTCGTGGTCAGCGAGGCCGCGGCGGAGGGCGAGAGCGAGGACGACGCCGACCTCTACGCCATGACCGGAACCCTCAACGAGGACGAGACCGAGTGGGTCAGCGACTGGAACCTGCGCCCCGGTTCGGAGATCGTCGTCACCGCTACCGCCGAGAACGAGACCGGTGAGGCCACCGAGCTCGTCCAGGAGTTCACGACCCTGGACGCGGTGCCCGGTCAGCGCCTGGAGCTGGAGTCCAACTACCCGAGCTCCGGCGACACCGTCGGTGTCGGGATGCCGATCGTCATCAACTTCGACCTCCCGGTGAGCAACAAGGCGCAGGTCGAGAACTCGATGGAGGTCGTCTCCGAGCAGGAGATCGCGGGCGCCTGGAACTGGGTCAACGACAAGACCGCGCAGTTCCGCCCCGAGGAGTACTGGGACCCGCACCAGCAGGTCAGCGTGGACCTTCGCCTCGCGGGTGTCGAGGCGTCCGAGGGCGTCTACGGCGTCCGCAACTACCGGATCGACTTCGAGATCGGCCGCGAGCTCATCGCCACCATGCACGTGCCCGACCACGAGATGGTCATCACCGTGGACGGCGAGGAGGAGCGCGTCATCGAGGTGAGCAACGGCAAGGCCAGCCGGCACTTCGACACCACGAGCAGCGGCACCCACGTGCTGATGGAGCGCTACGAGAGCCTGACGATGGACTCGGCGACGGTCGGCATCCCCGCCGACTCGCCCGGCTCCTACAAGGTCGACGTCCAGTACGCGGTCCGCACCTCAAGCAGCGGCGAGTTCGTGCACGAGGCGGCCTACAACGGCAACATCGGCTCGGCCAACACCTCCAACGGCTGCACCAACCTGCGTATGGACGACGCGCTGTGGTTCTTCGAGAACACCCTGATGGGTGACGTCCTCGACACCACGGGCACCGACCGTGAGAAGGAGTGGGACAACGGCTGGGGCGTCTGGCAGAAGTCCTGGGACGAGTGGGTGGAGAGCAGTGTGACCGGCGAGGCGCAGGTCACCGACGGCTCCGGTACCCCCGGCTCCGTGCACGGCGACCAGTAGCCGCCACCGCGTCCACGCCCGAGGGGGCGTCGGGAACCATCCGGTTCCCGACGCCCCCTCGTCGTTTTTCCCGGCAGTGGGGGGCCGGTCTCAGCCCTCCCGGGAGAGCCGTGCGACGAGGGCGTCTATCACCAGCCCGGTCACGGCGGCCATGTCCACGGCGTCGGGGTCCAGGAGCCACTGCACCTGGAGGCCGTCCATCACGGCGATGACGGCCGCGGCGGCTGCTCCGGCCGGTGTGTGCCCGTCCGGGCCGGGTGTGGACGCGGCCTCCCTGTACGCGGGGTCGAGCCGGTCCAGGACGGCGTCGCCGATCTCCTGGCGCAGCACCGTGTAGCGGTCCCGGAACCACTCCTGGGCGGGGTGCTGGTCGGTGGCGCTCTCCGCGGACAGGACGGCGTACAGCTGGGTGGTCCCCGGACGGGTCGCGTTGCGCTCGGCCGTGGTCACCAGGTGGTCGAGCATCCGGCTGCCCCCGGGTGCCGGGTCGGCGTCGTCCCGCAGTTCCAGGACGGCGGTGAGCAGGTCGGTCTTGGAGCCGAAGTGGTGCAGGACCCCGGCGGGGGTGATGCTGAGCATCGCCGCGATGTCGGCGAGGGAGGTGTTGTTGAACCCCTGGGCCGCGAAGACGTCGGCGGCGGTGCGCAGGATCTGCTCCCGCCGGTTCACCCGCTTCCGGGGCGTCGGGGCCCCGGAACCGTCGGGCTGCCGGGTGTCCGGTGCGGGGGTGGTCTCGCTCATTCCTGCTCTCCACTTCGTTGTACCCGGCGGGTACTCCGGGCCCGTGGCCGGGGTCGGGGCCCCGACGTCCACGGTATCGAGATTTCCGTTCCTCCCCTTGCTTAATAAACATTAAGTAAGTAAAGTTCCCGCTCAAGAGACGTACGTCACAGTGCGGAGTGGGTCCCGTCGCGCCGCGGCGCGGAGCCCGCCGGGAAGGGCACAGCGGGAACCCATGACTCCAGACCTTCACGCCCGCGTCGCGCGGCTCTCGACCGAGGCCAAGGTGCGCCTGCTCACCGGGCGAACCGGATGGGTCCTACACGGGAACCCGGAGACCGGCCTCCTGCCCATCACCGTCTCCGACGGGCCGGCGGGCGTCCGCGGAACCGAGGCCACCCAGCAGGACCACTCCGCCAGCACCCCCAGCCCCACCGCGGTCGCCGCGGCCTGGGACACCGACCTGATGGAGCGCACCGGCCGCTTCTTCGCGGCCGAGGCCCGCCGCAAGGACGTCGACGTCGTCCTCGCCCCGGTCCTCAACCTCCACCGCTCGCCCGTCGGCGGCCGGCACTTCGAGTGCCTCTCGGAGGACCCCCTCCTCACCGGGGCGCTGGGCGCCGCGTTCGTCCGCGCGGTCCAGGGAGAGGGCGTCGGCACCTGCCCCAAGCACTTCATCGGCAACGAGACCGAGCACGAGCGCACCAGCTACCGCGCCGCCATCGACGAGCGCACGCTCCGCGAGGTCTACCTGCCGCCCTTCGAGGCCGCCCTCGACGCCGGTGCGTGGACCGTCATGGCCGCCTACAACGGCGTGGACGACGGCACCGAGTCCAACAGCATGACCGACCACCACCGCCTCCTCACCGGGCTCCTCAAGGAGGAGTTCGGCTTCGACGGCGTGGTCGTGAGCGACTGGACCGCCACCCGCACCGCCGCCCCCTCCGCCAACGCCGGGCTCGACCTGGTGATGCCCGGCCCACGAGGCCCCTGGGCCGAGGGGGACGCCCTCCTGGAGGCGGTCCGGTCCGGTGAGGTCCCCGAGTCGGCCGTCGACGACAAGGTCGTCCGCCTGCTCCGCCTCGCCGCCCGGGTCGGCAAACTCGACCAGGACACCTCCCGCACCGTCAAGGGCGAGGACGAGCGCGTCGTCCTCCGGGAGATCGGCTCACGCGGCCACGTGCTACTGCGCAACGAGGGCGGACTGCTCCCCCTCGCCGCCAACGGTGTACGCCGGGTGGCGCTCATCGGCCCCAACGCCGTGGACGCCTACACCCAGGGAGGCGGCAGCGCCCACGTCAACTCCGCGTACCTGGTCACTCCGGCCGAAGGCCTGCGCGAGGCCCTGCCGGAGGAGGTCGAGCTCACCGTGACGCGTGGCGGAGACCCCCGCCGACTGCTGCCGGTGGCCTCCCGCGACCTCGTCACCCGGTGGGAGACCTCCCTCCACGACCCGGACGGCGCCCCGCTCGGAACCCTGCCGGTCGAGGGCCCGTCCTTCCACGCCGACGTGCCTGATCCCGCCGCGACCCGGGCCGTCGTCACCGCCGAGCTCACCCTCACGGAACCCGGGACCCACCAGGTCGAGGTCGGGGTCGTCGGCCGCCACGCCGTGCGGGTGGACGGCGCGGTCCTGTCCGAGGGCGGGCGCACCGCGTCCGACGCCGAGATCCTGGAGTCGCGCCACAGCCACCCCGACGGCCCCCGGGTCGCCGTGGAGGTCGGCGCGGGCGAGGGGCCCCGCCCCGTGCTCGTCGAGGTCGACGTGGAGGTCGGCGACTTCGGCGGGTTCGGCCGCGGGGTCGTCGTCCAGTTGCGCCACCTCCCGCCCGGCCCCTCCACCGAGGAGGAGATCGAGGAGGCAGTGCGGGCCGCGGCCGGGGCCGACGTCGCGGTCGTGGTGGTCGGCACCAACAACGAGGTCGAGTCCGAGGGCTACGACCGCCCGACCCTCTCCCTCCCCGGCCGCCAGGACGAACTCGTCCGGCGCGTGGCCGCGGCGAACCCGCGCACCGTGGTCGTCGTCAACGCCGGAGCCCCCGTGCTCCTGCCCTGGTTGGACGAGGTTCCCGCGGTCCTGTGGTCGTGGTTCGGCGGCCACGAGTACGGCCACGCCCTCGCCGACACCCTGACCGGGCGGTCGGAGCCCACCGGCCGCCTGCCCTGGACGCTGCCCCGCGACCACGCCGACGTGCCGATCATGGACACCCGTCCCAGCGACGGGGTCCTCGCCTACGAGGAGGGCGTGTTCGTCGGCTACCGCGCCTACGACCGCGGCGGCAGGGAACCCCACCGGCCCTTCGGTTTCGGACTCGGCTACACCGACTGGGAGATCACCGGGGCCTCCCTGGACGGCACCACTCCGGAGCAGGAGGGCGGGCTGCTCACCGCGCCGGTCCGCGTCACCGCGACCGTCGGCAACACCGGCCCCCGCGCGGGACGCCATGTGATCCAGGTCTACGTCGAGCCCCCCGCCCACAGCGCCGGCACCACCCGCCCGGTACGGTCCCTGGCCGCGTTCGCCCCCGTGCACGCCGCCCCCGGTACGGAGAGCACCGTCCACCTCGACATCCCCCCGCGAGCGTTCGCGGTCTGGGATCCCGCCACCCACTCGTGGCGTACGCCGGAGGGCGTCTACCACCTCGCGGTGGGCGCCTCCAGTCGCGCCGTCGCGCACCGGATCCCGCTCGACGTGCGCCAGTCCACCCCCCCACAGCAGGTTTTCCCCAAGGAAACAGCATGAGAGTTCCCCTCCCCCGCAGAGGCCCGGGACGCCTGTCCCGGCGCGGGCTGCTGCGCGCGGGCCTGACCGCGTCGGCGGTCGGCTCCGTCGCGGCGCTGGGCGGATGCGCCGCCACCGTCGGCCCCGCCGAGAGACGCCCGCTCGTCCCGCCCAAGGGCCCCGACGAGAACATCACGCTCACCTACTGGACCTGGTGGCCCGCGCTCCAGGCCGTCGCCGACATCTGGAACGCGGAGCACCCCGACATCCAGGTCCGGGCCGTCACCATCCCCGGCGGGCTCGACGGCGGGTACGCGAAGATGTTCAACTCGCTGGTCGCGGGCAACCAGCCCGACCTCGCCCAGGTGGAGTTCTTCCAGATCCCCTCCTTCCTGCTGGAGAACGGCCTGGAGGACCTCGGCCGGTACGGCGCCCTCGACCACGCCGACCGCTACGACGAGTGGCAGTGGCTCCAGGCGGCCTACGTCGACGGCCACTACGGCATCCCGGTGGACTCCGGCCCGATGATGTACTTCTACCGCGCCGACAAGTACGAGGAGTGGGGCGTCGGCGAGGCGCCCGCCACCTGGGAGGAGTACGCGGAGGCGGCCCGCCGTGTGGCCGCGTCGGGGGACGGCGCCACCATCGAGTCCTTCCCCGTCGGTGACGCCGACTGGCTCGCGGGCATGTGCATGCAGGCCGGGGCCCGGTGGTTCAGCACCGAGGGCGGCGAATGGTCGGTCAACCTTCTGGACGACGCGTCGGTGAGGGTCGCCGAGTTCTGGGAGGGGCTGGTCCGCGAGGGCGTCCTCAACCTCACCCAGCCCGTGTGGTCCACCGGCTGGTTCCAGGGGCTCCAACAGGGCACCATCGGCACCTGGACCGTCGGCAGCTGGGGCGACGCCATCATCAGGGGCAACGACCCCGACAACCCCGGCCGCTGGAGGGTCGCCGGGATGCCGCAGTGGGGGGAGGGGCCCCGCATGGAGGGCACCTGGGGAGGTTCGTCCTCGGTGGTCCTCAGCGGGGCGCCGCACCCCTACGAGGCGGTGCAGTTCGCCAACTGGCTCAGTACCGACCAGCGCGCGGTCGACGCCATGATCACCGAGTGCGGGATCGGATGGGCCGCCTCCGAGGAGCTCAACGACGGATCGGTCCGCAACCAGGGCCCCGACCCCTTCTTCTCCGACCAGAACTACACCGGCGTCGTCGCCGAGACCACCGAGCACATCCCCACCGACTGGGTCTGGGGGCCGACCCTCAGCGCCACCAAGAACCACATCGGTGACGCGTTCCGCGCCGCCGTCGCCGACGACACGTCCTTCGTGGACGCGCTGGCGTCCGCGCAGGAGAACACCGTCAGCGACATCCGCGCCAAGGGCCTGTCCGTCAGGAGCGCGTCATGACCGCGACCGCGCGCACCACCCCGGACACCCCGGGTACGCCGACCAGGCCCCGCACGTCCGCGCCGGCGCCGCGCGGCCGGCGGTCCGGGGCGGGCGCACTCGTGCCCTGGGCCTTCCTCGCCCCGTTCGTGGGGCTGTTCGTCCTCTGCTTCCTCCTGCCGATCCTGTACGCCGTCTACCAGAGCTTCCTCCGGGTCCGGCGGCTCGGCCTGTTCGGCGAGGACGGGCGCGAGACGGTCTTCGCGGGGTTCGGCAACTACGCGCGCGCCCTGGGACAGGACGGGTTCGTCGACTCGCTCGGCCGCGTGCTGCTGTTCGGCGCCGTCCAGGTGCCGGTCATGATCGGGATGGCGCTGGCCCTGGCCCTGCTGCTGGAGTCGGCCTCGGCGAAGTGGCCCGGCTTCTTCCGCGCCGCGTTCTTCATGCCCTACGGAGTCCCCGGTGTCGTGGCGTCGCTCCTCTGGGGGTTCCTGTACACCCCGGGCCTGTCCCCGATCGTCGACGTGGCCGGCTTGGTGGGCCTGGAGCTGGACCTGCTCGGTCCCGACACGGTCCTGTGGTCGATCGCCAACATCATCACGTGGCTGTTCATCGGCTACAACATGCTGATCCTGGTCGCGCAGCTCAAGACCATCCCCGACGAGCTGTACGAGGCGGCGCGCATCGACGGCGCGGGCCCCCTCCAGACCGCCTGGCTGATCCAGATCCCCCTCATCCGCCCCGCCCTGGTGCTGACGGCGATCTTCTCCATCATCGGGACCCTCCAGCTCTTCGCCGAACCCCTGATCATCAAGGGCTTCACCGTCAACATCGACACGGCCTACACGCCCAACATGGCGGCGTTCAACTCCGCCTTCACCGACAACGACTACAACGTGGCGGCCGCGCAGTCGGTCATCGTGGCGCTGACCGCGTTCGTGCTCTCGTTCGGATTCCTCTGGCTGGTCAACAGGAAGGACCGGCAGCGATGACCACGACCGGAAACACCACCGGGCCGACCGCCCCCCGCGGAGCGCGGCCCGCGCGCCGCGACGGCAGGGGGACCGCCACCGGTGCCCCGCTGCGCTCCAAGATCCTGGTCACCGGCATCCTCGCCCTCTTCACGGCGTACTTCCTGGTGCCCGTGGTGTGGGTGTTCGTCGCGTCCACCAAGACCACGTCGGATCTGTTCAACTCGTTCGGCCTGGCCTTCGGCAGCGAGTTCGCGCTGTTCGGGAACATCGCCGAGGTGTTCGCCACCAACAACGGGATCTTCTGGCGCTGGACGCTCAACAGCCTCCTCTACTCGGTGTTCGGCGCGCTGCTGGCCACCCTGCTGGCCGCGGCGGCCGGGTACGCCCTGGCCAAGTACAGGTTCCGGGGCCGCGAACTGGTCTTCGGGCTCGTGCTCGGCGGGGTCCTGGTCCCGGCCGCGGCCACCGCGCTGCCCCTGTACCTGCTGTTCAGCCAGATCGGGCTCGCCAACACCTACTGGGCCGTCCTGCTGCCCGGCCTGGTCTCCCCCTTCGGCCTGTACCTGTGCCGGATCTACGCCGACGCCTCGGTGCCCGACGCGATCATCGAGTCGGCCCGTCTGGAGGGCGCGGGGGAGGGGCGCATCTTCTTCACCCTGGGCCTGCGGATGATGGCCCCCGCACTGGTGACGGTGTTCCTGTTCCAGATGGTCGGCATCTGGAACAACTACTTCCTGCCCCTGGTGATGCTGGCCGACGAGGAGCTGTACCCGATCACCCTGGGCCTCGTGACCTGGCAGTCCTACCAGGGCCGTGACATCGGGATGTACACGAACGTCGTCACCGGCTCCATGCTGTCGGTCATCCCGCTGGTCATCGCCATCATCGTCCTCCAGCGCTTCTGGCGCGGCGGGATGACGTCCGGTGCCCTCAAGGGCTGACCCCACAGACCGGCGGGGCCTCCGTCCGAGCCCTTCGGGGGTCCCGCCGCCCCAGACCCTCCTCCCTTCGTGTCCACCCCCGAGAAAGGGAAGTGCAGTGAAGCGATCCCCGAGGTTACGTTCAGCTGTGGCAACAGGAATGGGAGCGCTGCTCCTGGCCGCCGTGCTCCATCCGCTCCCCGCGACGGCGGAACCGTCCGACGGCCCCACCGCGCTCGCGGAGTGGGACGGCGACCGGGCCCAGGAGGCCCACGCCGCCGACCCCGCCGCCGCGACCTCCTCCGGCAGCGCGGGAGGTGTCGAGGAGGCCGGAGCAGCCTTCGACGCAGACGCCGCGACCCGCTGGGTCAGCGACGCCGACGAGGGGGCCTGGCTCCAGATCGACCTCGGTACCGAGATCCGGGTCCTGCGCGCGCAGGTCGACTGGGACGGGGCCCGGTACGGCGAGCGCTACGCCCTGGAGGTCTCCTCCGACGGCTCCGACTGGACCGCCTTCTACGAGGAGAACGCCGGGACCGGCTCCGCACTGACCGCCCACACCTACCCGCAAGAGGTCGTGGGCCGCTACGTGCGTCTGCGCGGGATCGAGTCGGCGTCCGGCACCTACGCGGTGTCCTCGTTCCGGGTCCTCGGCGGCGAACAGACCGGCCGCTCGCAGGAGCGCACCAACCTGGCCCTGTACAAGCCCGCCTTCGGCGACGTCTACCAGCACGCGGGCAACTCGCCGGCGTTCGTCACCGACGGCGGCGTACCCGACGGGCTGACCGGCGACGTCAGCCGCTGGGCCACCGACTGGATGGAGGACCGGTACGTCGGCGTCGACCTCGGCGGCCCCTCCGTCATCGACCGGGTCGACCTCCACTGGGAGTCCGCCTTCGCGGTGGACTACGAGGTGCAGGTGTCCGACGACCGGGAGTCCTGGACCACGGTGCACCGGCCCTCGGCAGCCGAGGCGGACGCACGCAGGGCCGATATCGGCACCCCGGGATCGGCCGCGGGCCTGCACGACGCGATCACCCTGGACCAGCCCGTCACCGCCCGGTACGTGCGGGTCCAGGGCCTGGAGCGCCGCTCCTTCCACAACCCGGCCCCGCACGTGGCCCAGTTCGGCTACTCGCTCTACGAGATCGAGGTGTGGGGTACCGGAGGCGGCGACGCCGCCTATCCGGAGCTGCCCACCGGCAGCGGAGGCGAGTACTCGACCATCCTCTTCGACGACTTCGACGGAGCGGAACTGAACCGGGACGACTGGCGCGTCATCACCACCGGCGAGAACATGCGGCCGGTGAACGGGGAGTCGCAGGCCTACGTCGACTCGCCCGACACGGTCCGCGTCCAGGACGGCAACCTCGTCCTGCACGGCAACCACTGCCTGGACGGCTGCGTCACGAACGGGGCCGGGACCTTCGACTTCACCTCCGGCCGCGTGGACACCTTCGAGCGGCACGACTTCACCTACGGGCGCGTGAGCGCCAACATCAAGCTGCCCGTGGGCGAGGGCTACTGGCCCGCGTTCTGGCTGCTGGGCAGCAACGTCGACGACCCGACCGTCTCCTGGCCCGCCTCGGGGGAGATCGACGTCATGGAGAACATCGGCTACGCGGACTGGTCCAGCAGCAGCCTGCACGGACCGGGCTACTCGGCCGACGGCAACGTCGGGGAGAGCCACGAGTACCCGGCCGGGGGCGGCGCGGGTGGCTGGCACGAGTACTCGGTGGAGTGGACACCGGAGGCGATCCGCTTCCACGTCGACGGCGTGATGGTGCAGGAGACCACCCGGCAGAAGCTGGAGTCCACCCGGGGCCAGTGGGTGTTCGACCACGACCACTACGTGATCCTCAACCTCGCTCTGGGCGGCGCCTACCCGGCGGGCCACAACGGGGTGACCGAGCCGTACTGGGGTCTGCCCCGGTCCAGCGTGGACCGTGTCGCCGCCGGGGAGATCCGCGCGGAGATCGACTGGGTGCGCGTGGAGCAGCTCGGCTGACCCGGGCGGCCCTCGCAGGAGGCGGCGCGGCGGACGGTCTCCGCCGGGCCGCCTCCCCCGGTGCGGCGCCGACCGGCGGGGCCGGGCCTCAGACCTCCGCGCCGCAGTCGGCTCCGGAGGGCTCACAGGACAGCATGATCAGGCGCAGGGTTTCCGGTCCGCTGACCTCGACGGTGACGGCCCCGGCAGGTTTCGAGGGGAGGCCCGCCACGGTGTCCGGCCGCTGCGCGTCGGTGGTCTTCCGCCCGTCCTCCACCGCGCAGGGGCCGGTGCAGCCGAACACCCTCGTGCTCCCGCTCCGGAGCACCTCCACGCGTGAGTCGACCGGCGCCCCCGCCTCGTCGGAGCACACGCTGTCGGCATCGCACACGCGCAGGTAGAGCGTGGAGGACCCGTGGTCGGGATCCGTGCGCCAGCGGGCGGCCACGACCTGGCCGCCGACCCGGGCGTGCGACCCGTCCGCGTCGACGTGTGCGCCGCGGTCCGGCTCGGCGGGGCCGGTGACGCACTCCGGCCCGCAGCCGGCCTCGGTCAGCCCTTCGGGGCCGACCTCGAACAGGTGGGCGGTGCCGTCCGCGTCCTCGATCTGCACCGTCGTCCGGCTCTCCGCCGACGCCGTGAGGGCGGCCGCGGGGACGGACGGAGGATCCGCGGGGGCGGGCCGGAGGAGCCCGGGGACCGCGAGCGGAAGGAGCGCCAGCACGCAGACCAGGGCGGGCACCACGGCAGGGACCCCGTGGGAGTCGCCGGAAGCGGAGCTGGGAAGGGCGGCGCGCACCGGCGCGGCCAGACGGGCGGCGCTCCGGTCGCGGACGGTCCGCCAGGCCTCGGCCAGGGCCCGGCCAGGGCCCAGGTCGGCCAGGACGCCGAGGGGGAGGGCGAGCAGCAGGAGGGGGGACACGGCGAGCGCCACCGCCACGGCGGCGGCCGGTACTGACCACACGCCCTCCGCGGCGATCCGGGGCAGGCCCCAGACCAGTCCGCCGACCGTCGCCGTCGGCGGGAGGAGCAGGGTGAGGGTCGTGGGCACGCGGCGCACGGCCCGCCGCCAGGCCGCCCGCACGCCGACGCTCCTGCCGAGCAGGGCGCCGCCCCCGACGAGCAGCCCCGCGTGCACGGAGACCGGAAGGCCGACCAGGAAGGAGGCCAGGACGAGGCCGGCGAGGACCGCGAGGCCCTGGGACGGTTGCGCCAGGGCGGAGCCGAGAGGAGAGGCGTCCCCGCTCTCATCCGGGAGGAGGAGAGCGTGGGAGGTGGCCGCCACCGAGGTGACGGCGAGGAGGAGCACGGCCGGCAGGAGGGGGAGCAGTACGGCGGTGGACAGGGAGCCGGTGAGCGGAGACCGGTGCCGTGAGCCGCGCCGTCCGCGGGTCCGGTCGCGCGAAGGGCCGTCCGGCGCCCGGTGAGGGATCGCGGGGTGCGCGGTCCGACGGATTCCGCCGAAGCCGGTCTGACCGTCCATCGCTGTCTCCCTCACTGTGCCCCAACCGAGACTACACAGGCCTTCCGGGGCGTACTGGGCGCTCGTGGAGGGAGGGGCCGGGGGGTTCGCCACACCGCGTCGCGCGGTGCCGGGGGGCCGCGGAGTCGAGGGTCCTACGGGGCGCCGCCCCGGTAGCGGGCCGCGCCCGGCTCGGAGGCGCCACGGCGCCCGCCGAACCGGGCGCGGCCCCGGGTCGGGTGCGTCACCAGGCCCGGACACCGCCGACGGGTGCGGGCAGGTGCTCGTTCAGCCAGGTCCACGTGCCGTCGTTCTCGGTGAAGCGGCGCTGGACCCGCTCCACGTCCGTGAGGGGGTTCGCGAACACCTCGTTCCACGCGCCCGCCGCGCGCTCCTCCAGGTAGAGGCTGCGTGCGTCGGTCCGCATGCGCACCGCCTGGAGGGTGTGGGAGGAGCCGTTGCTCAACTGGATGCGGTAGTAGGCCATGGGAAGTCCCTGGGGTCTGGTTCGTCCTGGAAGGAAGAACGGTGCGTTCCCGGAACGCGCGTGCCGCGCCTGGTGGCGGCAGGGGGATCTGTTTCCCGGGGCGTGCGGCGGGACGCGAGTGGTCGGCCGCGGGGGTGTGCCTGAAGGGTGGCGGCGAGAATGCCGAGACCCGGAGTGCTCCGGGGAACGGGTGCGGGTGCCGGGGCACCGTGCCGTCCGTGTACTGGGACTCTACTCCTCCAGGCGCCGAGGATGGCCGAAACCAGGGTGACGGGTGGTGAAATCCGGGTGATCCGTGGGTGATCGCAGCATCAGATTCGGAAACAGCAGAACATAACGCCTGGTACCCCTGTGATTCGTGTGATCGTCGTGACCTGAGGGAAGTAATGGCGACCAGGGACGGGGATCGCGCACCGCGATCGGCGGGATCCGACAGGGGGACTGGTCGACGAGGCCTCTGTGGGACGGCGGTTCCGGGGCCCGACCCGCCGGGGCGGGCCCCGGTCCGCGTCAGGCGCTGATACCCCCGTCCACGCTGATCACCGTGCCGGTGACGAACCGTCCGCCCGGCCCCGCCAGGTGGGCGACCGTCTCGGCGACCTCCTCGGGCCGGCCGAAACGGCCGAGCGGCACCAGTGAGCGGATGCCGTCGGCGTTCGGGCCGTCGGCGGGGTTGGCGTCGGTGTCGATGGGGCCGGGGTTGACCTGGATCACGCTGATGCCGCGTGGCCCGAGGTCGCGGGCCAGGCCCCGGGTCATCCCGGCCAGCGCGGACTTGCTGATGGCGTACAGGGTCAGCCCTCCGAAGGGGATCCGTTCGGCCACGTTGCTGCCCACGGTGATGACGCGCCCGTCCTCGCCCATGTGGCGCAGCGCCGACCGCGCCGCCAGGAAGGGCGCACGGACGTTCACGGCCAGGACGCGGTCGATCTCTTCGACCGAGGCGGCGTCGTGGGGGCCGAAGGGGAAGAGCGCCGCGTTGTTGACCAGGACGTCCAGTCGCCCGAAGGCCTCCGCCGTGTGCTCGACCGCCCAGGCGACCGCGTCGGGGTCGGCACTGTCGGCGCGTACGGCGAGGGCGCGCCGCCCGGTCCTCCCGACCGCCTCGACCACCCTGTCGGCCGCCTTCTCGTCCCGTTCGTAGGTGAGGACCACATCGTGCCCGGTCTCGGCCAGTCGCAGCACGATCGCGGCACCGATGCCACGGCTGCCACCGGTGACGAGCGCGACCCTGTCCTGTGTGCTCAGATTTTCGTTCATGAGTTCGATGATGCCGGTTCGGGCTGGGGAAGTCCGGCAGGAATCGGACACGGCATTCTGCCTCGCCGGGCGCTGCCGCGGGAGTTCCCGGAAGCGTGCTCTAGGCGGTCGCGGCCAGTCGTGAACGGGCCTCCATGAGCGCGAATCCCAGCAGGTTGAGCCCACGCCAGTGCGCCGGCTGCTCGGCGTGGTCGTGCAGGGCGCCCATGCCGATGCCCCACACGCGGTCACGCGGGCTCGCCTCCACCAGCACGCGGGATCCGGTGCCGAGCAGGTACGCCCCGAGGTCCCCGTTCTGCCCGAACTTGGCCACGCTGCCCTCGACCACGATGTCGAACCGGGTCGCCTCCCAGACCTCCTGGTCGAAGCCGCGGACCTCGCGGCCGATCACCTTGGCGTCGCGCGGGTGGGCCGCCGCGACGATCCGGGACTCCGCCTCGGTGTCGCCGAACAGGCGTGCCTTCCCGGCCATCATGTAGTGCTCGGCGGTCCGGTAGGCGACTCCGTCCACCGTGAAGTCGGCGGGCCACCACTGGGACAGGCAGCTCGCCGAGACACCTCCGGCGGCCGGCGGCCGGTGGCCCCAGAAGCACAGGTACTTGGCCCGCTGGGTCGAGGCGAGGAGGTCGCTCACCGACCGGGCGTCCGCGGGGTCGTGTATGTCGGTCATGACCGGCAAGTGTGGCAGGGGGCACCGACGTTCGGCCTGCGGATTTCCCGGTGCTTCTCCGGGACCCGGGGGACCCCCGGGTCCCGGGGTGTGCGGGCGCCCGCAGCCCTCCCGCAATCCGGGCCGGAGCGCGGGGGAGGTTCGGGCACGCCGTCAGTCGAACTGGAAGGAGCGCTTGGCCATGCCGTGCCAGAAGCCGTCCACCGCGGACCGCGAGCTGCGGTGGTCGTCCAGGCCCGCGCCCAGGGCGACGAACAGCGGCGCGAAGTGGTCGCTGCGCGGGTGGGCGATCTCGGCGGCGGGGGCCTTGCGACCGAAGTCGAGCAGGGCGTCCACGTCGTGGTCGGCCACGGCGCGGTTCACCCAGTCGTCGAACTCCACCGACCAGGAGGGCGCCTCCCCGTGTGCCTGCGGGGACATCTCCCGCAGGTTGTGCGTCGTGAACCCGCTGCCGACGATGAGGACGCCCTCGTCGCGGAGCAGAGCGAGGCGGCGCCCCATGGCGAGGAGCCGGGCCGGGTCGAGGGTCGGCATGGACACCTGGAGGACCGGGATGTCCGCGTCGGGGTACATCTCCCGGAGGGGCACGTAGGCACCGTGGTCGAGCCCGCGATGCGGGTCCTGGTACAGGGTCTGGCCCGGACCGGTGACGAGGTCGCGGACCCTTCCAGCGAGGGCCGGCGCTCCCGGGGCGGGATAGGTGACTCCGTAGTAGCGTTGCGGGAAGCCCCAGAAGTCGTAGGTCAGAGGGGCTCCGTCCGTCGTCGCGCCTACGGTGAGCGGAGCGTCCTCCCAGTGCGCCGAGACGATGAGGATCGCGCTCGGCCGGGCGAGGCCACCAGACCAGTCCGCCAGCTCCCGGGTCCACCGGGTGTCGTCGGCCAGCGGTGGCGCCCCATGGCTGAGGTACAGGGTCGGCATGCGTGTCGGACGCGGTGCCATGGAGGTCCTCCTGTGACTGGGAGATCGGATTTTGACCAGAACACAATTGAACTCTCAAGTATTCCGGGGGGCACGGGCCCGATGGCTGACACGCGGTGGCTCGACGAGGGCGAACAGCGGACCTGGCGGACCTTCCTGGCCGCCGTCCACCTGTTGGAGGGGTCGCTGGACCGGCAGCTCAGGAGGGACTCCGGGCTTCCCCACGCCTACTACCAGGCCCTGGTGGCCCTGTCCGAGGCGCCCGGTGGCGCGCTGACGATGACCGAACTGGCCCGGATGCTGCGATCCTCGCCGAGCCGCCTCTCGCACGCTGCGGCCAGGCTGGAGGAGGACGGCCTGATCCACCGGTTCAAACGGCCGGGGGACAGGCGCACCACGATCGCGGAGCTCACGCCGCGCGGGCTCAGGACGCTCCGGGAAGCGGCGCCTGGCCACGTGCACGAGGTGCGCCGGGTGCTGTTCGACTCCCTGACGGAGGAGCAGGTCGACCAGTTGCGCGAGATCTCCGAGGTGATGCTCGGCGAGTTGGACCCCGACGGGCAGGAGTCACGGTACGCGGGCCCGGAGGGTGCGGGGGTCCGGGACTGAGCGGGGTTCTGGTACACGCCCTGAGCGGGGTCGACGGCAGACGGGGGAAAAACAACAGGGCGACACTCTATGTGTTCGGGCGGATGCGTATTATCATCTTGCTTCCCAGGAAAAGGTTGCAGTCTCAAGTGTTGGGATGGGGCTGCGGTCCCCCTGGGATACCCGCTCACAGAACAGGAATCACCCATGACCGAGAAATCAGTCGTGTCAAGATTGAGCGACACCACCTCGCTCCTCGCGAGAGTGGTCGTCGGCATCGTTTTCATCGCCCACGGTTGGCCGAAGGCGACCAACATCGAAGGCACCGCCCAGGGATTCGCCTCCATGGGAATTCCCTTTCCCCAGTTCTCGGCCCTTCTCGGCGCGAGCATCGAGGTGGGCGCGGGTCTGGCGCTCGTCGTCGGATTCGCCCTGCCCCTCGCCGGACTCCTCCTGGCCTTCATGATGGCCGGCGCCTACTATTTCGCCCACCTCGGTGACGCCTTCATCGGCGGTTACGAGTACCTGGTGGTCCTCGCCGTCACCGCCGTCGCCCTCGGCTTCTCCGGCGGGCGCTACTCCCTGGACCGTGTCATGCCGTGGGGCCGCGCCTCACGCCGGCGGACCCCGGAACCACTACCGGCCTCCTGACAGGGGTGCCCGGTCGCCCGCTGCCGGAGGCGGGCGGCCCGGCCGCCAGGAAATCACACTTTTAACTTACTTAACTCCTTTCACAAAACCGACGTAATTTCGCACTTCCCGTGTTTCTGTTCGACGCTCATGGTGTTTTGGGGTCGATTGGTAGAATCATCGGTAAAGATAATCCACGTTGACAGCGGGGTCGCGTCACCGGGTCCGTCCCCCGTCTCCTGACCCCCTGTGCCGAACGGGAGTACCGTGTCCCCTCTGGCCACTCGACCGAACACCCCTGACTGGCAGCTCCGCGTCACCGACCGGGACGGTACCGTCCTCCACGGAGCGGCGGTACTGGTGGCGCCGGAGTACGTCCTCACCTGTGCCCACGTCGTCATCGAGGCCGTCGGGCCGACCGCGGGCCCCGGCAGCACCGTGCGCCTGGACGCGCCGCGCGGGCTCCCTGGTTGGGAGTCCGCCGGCACCGTCCTCGCCGACGGGTGGTGGTGGGAGGGTTCCGCACCCTGGGACGCGGCCGTGCTGCGCCTCGACCGCACCGCCCCCGGGCCGCCCGCCACCGTCACCCGCCACCGTGTCGGGGACCGCGTCAGGGTCCTGGGCTTCCCCAACGCCGAGACCGGACGTTGGGTGACCGGACGGATCACCGGCGACAGCGGCAGCCGTTTCGACTACACGCAGATCGACGTCGACTCCGTCACCGGCTTCACCGTCCTGCCGGGCTTCAGCGGCAGTGGTGTCCGAGAGGAGAGGAACGACGGCCTCTTGGGCATCGTCTGCGAGGCGGCTGCGAACGGCAGGGCGGGCTGGATGATTCCGATGGACGGCGTTCCCCGGGTGTGGGGGGTCGGGACCGACCGGGGGGCCGGGACCGACACCGGGACCGCGGTCGCGCTGACCGCCCGTGCCATGACCGACCTGCGCACCCTCCTCTCCCCCGACCTGAGGTTCGACCTCTACACCGCGCTCGACCCGCGGCTGCGCCGCAGACTCCGCGCGGACCAGGACCTGACGGCCTTCGCCTCGCAACTGGTCTCCCTCGCCCACGGCGAGTACCACCTCCTCGGGGCCGTCCTCGACCTCCTCGACGAGAGGGAGGACGGGAGCGCGGGCATGATCCGGGTGCGCGAGGCGGCGGCTCCGCTCCTGACGGGGCACGACGGGTGAGCAGGGCGGCCGGTATCGAGGACCAGCCCCTGGAGGGCCCCGTCCCACCCCGGGTGGACGAGGCCGACTACGCCAGGCTGGCCAAGGCCCTGTGCTCGGTCACGTGCGTCACCTCCCCCGAGTACCACGAACTGCTGCTGGGCAAGCTCCCCCGGGTCCGCTCCGGGGTCAACCGCAACGCCGTGCCGGTGGTCTTCACCGACGCGCTGGTCGGCCGGTGCCGGGAGAGCCGCCTCCTCGGCGTCCTCATGCGCTGGATCGGCTACTGGTCGGACGACAGCCAGAGCTGGAGGGCGGCCTCCCTGATCGCCGAACCCCTGGTGCGGGAGGAGGAGTGGATCCAGGTCAGCCAGGCGATCCCGGAGGCCACACGGCAGCAGGTCGACGTCGTCCGCGAGGAACTGGGCCGGTACGAGGCCGCAGCCTTCCGGGGGGAGGCCGACCGCGTACGGGGATCGCGGCATATCGACCGGACGCCGTCCGACACGGCGTGGCACACGTTCGTGGCCCTGGCCGAGATACCGGGCACGGGAGGGGAGTCCGCGCTCGTCGAGTTCTGTGCGCTCCTGGGCGCGGGGGGAGTGCTGCGCTGCGCGGTGCTGCTGGAGGGCTGGGGCGGGGGAGCCGTGCCCGAGGCACCCGGCGGGGTCCCCGGTCCGGACGCCGGGCAGGACGTACCGGCGCGCCTGGTCGTCCACGTCGAGAGGGGCGAGGAGAGGGGCCGCCACGACCTCCGGTACTGGACGGTGCTCAGGGAGCACCGGGGCGGCCCCGCCGACTTCTGCGACTCGGGCACCCGGAGGGGCGTCACCCAGGACAGGATCGCCGACAACGTGGGGATCCTGCTCGGCCTCGTGGAGGTGGACCACCGCAGGGACCTCCACGAGGGGAGGATGCGGGTGGAGCTGGTCGGAGAGCTGGACCTGTTCCGGGAACTGGAGGCCGACCGGTGGCAGGAGGCCCGCACCGGGCCGGGCCTCCTGCCGCTGGGAGCCCGCGCGGAGGTGGTCTACCGGGCGGCGGAACTGGAGGTTGCGACCTGGCGCGACTACGACGCGGGAAGGAAGGCCCTCGCCCAGCGCTGGGCGGCCCTGCTGCGGTGCGGATCGGGGCTCCACCTGGACACGGCGCACGAGCCGCGGACGAAGGAACGGCTGAGCGGACGGACCTACCGGGAACCGCTGGAGGACCGACTCGCGGACGACAGGATCGCGCTTCTCTCGGTCCCCTCCCACCTGGACGACTGCCACCAGTCCGTCCGGTCCGCGATCAGGTTCGGAATTCCGGTTGTGGTGTGGCGTTCCGCCGACAATGGCCGAGGAATCGGACCGTGGCTCAATCTGGGGCAGGTGGGACGGGAGGTGACGGTGTCATCAGAGAAAATCCAGGCAATCCCCCAGGTGCTCCACAAGTCCCGCGCGGGGGGCGTTTCGCCGGACGATAGCGGGTACATCGAAGAAAGCTTCGAGGTCGCCGTCTTTTATCACGATTCCCTGCCGGTCCTCCCCGACCCCCCGCCGCTGACCGCCAGCAGTATCCGCACCGCCCCCCGTTGACCGAGGCTCGAAGGGCTCGCCATGACCACATCAGCCGAACCCGGGCCCACCGACTCCGTGCCGGAGTGGTGGGTCTTCCACGGCACAGGTCAGCCGCGCGCGCACCTCGACCTCGCGACGCGGTTACCTCCGCCTCCGCAGTGGCGTACCTACGGCGGGGCGTTGAACTCCGGTTCGGCGTCCCCCTTCTACGAGCCGTCCGCGCCCCCCGGCGAGCCGGCCGAGCCGGAAGAGGACGAGACCTCCCCCGGAGAGAGCACGCGGCACCTCGGCCCCCTCCACGGCCGTACCGGTACGGTCCCGCTCGGCCCCCACCGCAGGCACCTCCTGGACAAGGTCAACGCGGCGATTCACCTGCGCAGGCCGCTGCTCGTCACCGGGCCGCCCGGGGTGGGCAAGTCCAGCCTGGCCCACCAGATCGCCCGCGAACTCAACCTCGGCCGGACGCTCCGCTGGGCCGTGACCAGCAGGAGCACCGTCCGGGACGGTCTGTACTCCTACGACCCGCTCACCCAGATCCACGACCTCAACCTGGAGAACGCCCACCGCCGGGCCACGGGACAGGCGCCGGACCGGCGCTACGCGGGCGACGGCGACGCCCACCTGCGCAGCAGCGCGGAGGCGATCAGCCGCTACCTGGCCCTGGGTGCCCTGGGCACCGCGTTCCTCCCCACGAGGACACCCCGCGTCCTCCTGATCGACGACTTCGACCTGGGCGACTTCGACCTGCCCGGTGACCTGCTCGACCTGTTCGAGAACGGCGGCTACCGGATCCCCGAACTGGCCCGGCTGTCGGGAGTGGCGCCGACGATCGAGGTGGGCACCGACGACCCCGGCCGCACCGTGCCGGTCTCCCACGGTGAGGTGCTCTGCTCGGCCTTCCCCATCACCGTGCTCACCTGCAACAGCGGTCGCGACCTCTCGCCCGCGTTCATGCGGCGCTGCATCCCGGTCGAGATGGGCCTTCCGGACGAGCAGGAGCTGCTTGCCGCCGTGGCCGGGCACTTCAGGGGCGACCTGCCCCCCGGTGCGCGACTCCTGGTGACCGAGTTCCTGGAGAGGAGTGGGAGCGGGCACGAGCTCGCCATCGACCAGCTGCTCAACGCCGTGCACCTGGTCGGAGCGCTCGGCCCCGACCAGACCGGCCCCGAGGGAGGACAGGTGCGGGAGCTCTCGGAGCTGCTCTGGCACCGGTTGACGGAAAGCCCGGGATGAGTTCGGGGCGGGTACCGGGGAGCGAAGGCCCCCGGGTTACAGGCGACGCGGGAGGATCTCCGGACCAGGGGTTCGGGCTCACCGCGACCGACCTGGCGGACGCGATCCATCTGGCGGCCCTGTGTGACGCGAGCGCGCGCCGGGCCTCGCGGACGCACCGTCTCGGGCAGGACCCGGGCGAACCCCCGGCCGACCCCGGTCCCGGCCACGGGCCGGAACCGCCACCGTGGCAGTCGGCCCCGGACCTGCCCGGCGGCGCCGACCGCCCCCCGGGTGCCGGGTCCGCCGACCGGGGAGTGGCCGGGGCGAGTGCCGCGAGGGGACACGTCCAGCCGGACGCCGACCCCTCGGACAGGTCCGGGCCGGCCCCGGGCACCGTGTCGGCCCCGGGCACCGGGTCGTGGGAGGGAACCGAACCCCCGCGGTTCGTCCAGCCGGTCCTTGAGGGGCGGCAGGACCTGGTCGCGGCGCTCTCACCGTTCAATCTCAAGGCTCCGCGGGGCGTGGCCGACCAGGTCGACCCGGAGGGCACCGCGCGTGCCTACGCCCGGTCGCTGCTGGACAGCCTCCACTGGCCGGAGGACGAACACGAGGGTGCCGGCGTCCCCGTCGTGCCCGTACTCCGGGCGCGGGAACAGAGGGCGGTGGACCTGACCCTCCTCCTCGACGAGGGCGTCACCATGCTCTTCCAGCGCGGCCTGGCGGGCGAGTTCGCGGGGCTCCTCGGGGACAGCGGGGTCTTCCGGAGGGTGCGCGCACTGCACTTCGACTCCGAGCGCACGGGGCGGCCGGACCTGAGGGACGCGAAGGGGCGGCGCCGCAGGCTCGGCGGGCGCCGTCCGACCGGCGCTCACGTCACCCTGGTCCTCACCGACGGACTCGGCGGAGCCTGGAGGGACCGGGAGTTCCAGAAGTGGGTGGCGGGAGCCGCCGGGCGCGGTGCCCTGGCGATCCTGCACCTCCTCCGTCCGCGGTTGTGGCGCCGCGGCGCCATCGCCACCCTCCCCACGGAGCTGGGCATGGTCTGGCCCGCCGCCGCAGGTGCTCCGAACACCCGGTACGTGCGCGAGCGGACGCTCGCCGACCTCCTCGCCGAGGAGGACGAGCCCGCGGCGGGGACGCTGGTCCCGGTGCTGCCGCTGAAACCGTCGGCGCTCCACGACTGGGCGTCGTTCGTGATGGGCCTCGGCCGCTCACGGCTGTGGGCGCACACCGCGGAGTTCCCCGGGCGGCCCGGACCGGTTCTGTCGGATGCGCCCGACGCCGGGGACGACGGGGTGTTCGACGCGGCCCAGGAGGTCCTCCGCTTCCAGAAGGCGGCGACCCCCGAGGCGTTCGACCTGGCCGTGGCACTGGCGGCCGTCCCGCTGGATCCGCGCCTCGTGGAGGCCGTGTGCGAGGACGTGATGGGCAGGGCGACGCCGTCCGAGCTGACCGAGGTGTTCTTCAGCGGTCTCGTCCGGATGAGGGACCCCTCCGAGCACGGGGCGGTCCGGTGGGACTTCCGTGACGGCGTCCGCAAGGCCCTCCTGGCCAGGGGAGGGCGGGTGTCCGACATCCGCCGGATGCTCGGTCTGGCGGCGGAACGCCTGCTGCGGGTGGACCCCTGGTTCGGCGACCTCGCGAGGATGCTCAAGGGCGAGCACGTGGTCTCGCCGACGAGCACGGTGACGTCGCGTCCGTGGGTGCGGTTCATGCTCCCCGCGGTGGAGAGCGCGGCTCTTGTCCGCCGTTATTCGGCTCCGATCAGGCAGTACGCGGAAGCGGCCGCAAACAGCGGGTCCCGCGATCCTGTCGCGCCAGAGGTAGGGGCCCGGTCTTCCCCTGGTTTAGGATTGCCGAAGGTTCCCGGATCTGCGCAAACGGGCAAGAGTGATAAGAGGAAGACACGGAATACCGCACCCTTTTCTGATCGGTCGGGTGAAAAGCCAATCATGTCTACAAACCCTTCAATTGGGGACAGAATGAACGATTCTGGCGACATTCACACCGGCCACATGGGCAGGTCGTCCACCAGCGGTCGCCCGCTGAGTGCCGTCTGGGTGCAGGTTCCCCGCAAGAACAGTGCCTTCACGGGGCGCGAGGAGCTGCTCTCCTCGCTGAGGGCCCAGCTCCTCACGGGACAGCGCCAGGTCATCACCGCGCTGAACGGTATGTCAGGGGTGGGCAAGACCGAACTCGCGAAGGAGTACCTGCACAGGTACGCCTCCGAATACGACCTGATCGTCTGGATCCCCTCCGCCCACAGCAACCAGCTGCGTGAGAGCTTCTCCGTGCTGGCATCCCGCCTGAGGCTGGACAGCGCCGGGGCGGGCAGCGGTCACGTCGTGGAGGACGTGCTCGCGGCACTCCACCAGGGCGGGCTCTTCCAACGCTGGCTTCTCGTCTACGACAACGCGCAGGCTCGGACCGAACTGGAACAGTATCTTCCTGTTGGGGGCGAGGGGCACGTGATCATCACTTCTCGGGACAACAGCTGGACGGTGGCGGGGGGTGACGCCTTCCTGGCCGTCCGGGAGTTCGAACGCAAGGAGAGCATCGAACTCCTCAAACGACGCGGACCCGCCACTCTCACCGATGACGAGGCGGACGCCCTGGCGCGGGAGCTGGGCGACCTTCCGCTGGCGCTCAACCAGGCGGCGGTGTGGCTGCACGAGAGCGGTATGGCGACCGAGGAGTACCTGCGCCAGTTCGCGGACAAGAGCGAGGAGATGCTCGCGCTGCTGCGGCCGGACGGAACGTACCCCGTGGCGGTCGCCGCCGCGTGGAACGTGTCCCTGGACCGGCTGGCCACGACCAACCCGGCCGCGCTCCAGGTGCTCCAGCTCTGCTCGTTCATGGCGACGGCGCCCATCCCCCGCGCCCTCTTCAACCACGCGCGGGGCATCGAGGGCCCGGCCGAGCTGCGGGCCGCGCTGGAGGACCCGGCCAAGCTCGGCATGGCCATCCGGGACATCGGGCGCAACAGCCTGGCCCACATCGACCACCAGCGCAACACGATCTCCCTGCACCGGCTGGTGCAGCGGGCAGTCCAGGCGCCCATGGGCGAGGCGGAGCGGGAGGAGATGCGCCACTGCGCCCACCAGCTGCTGGGCCGCAGCGACCTCCAGGACGTGTCGACCGGCGCCGGCCGTTTCACGGACCTGCTGCCGCACGTGTGGGCCGCCGAGGCCTGGGACTGCGAGGACCCGTGGGTGCGTGCCGTCGTGGTCCAGATGTGCCGGATGGCCCTGCTGCGCCAGGAGTTCGACGACGCCCGGCGCCTGGGGGACACCGCGTGGGCGTGGTGGCGCGAGCACCTGGGGGAGAACCACCCGTCCACCCTCAGCATGGCGGTCCAGGTCGCCGTGGCGATGCGCGGACAGGGCCATCTGGCGGAGGCCCTGCAGCTGGGGGAGTCCACCCTGGCCACGCTGCGCGAGCTGCAGAACCCGGAGGACCCGGAGACCCTGGAGGCGGAGATCGAGCACATCCGCAGCCTGCGGTTCGTCGGCCGGTTCCGGGACTCGCTCACCGCCGCCGCCGACGCCTACCACCGCCGGGTGCGCCTGTTCGGCGAGGAGGACCCCCACACGCTGCTCACGGCCCACTTCCGGGCCTTCAACCTGCTGCTCAGCGGTGACCCTGCGGCATCGGCCGAGCAGTACCGCGACACCCTGACCCGGCTGGAGATCGTCTTCGGCCCCGACCACGGGCGCACCCTCGGTACCAACAACGGGTACGCGGAGGCCCTGATGGAGCGGGGCCTGTACCAGGAGGCGGAGGCGATCCAGACCAACCAGGTCGAACGGGTCACCAACCTGCTCGACGAGGACGACCCGGGGGTCCTGAGCAACGTGCGGACGCTCGCCGTCATGCGGCGGCGGATCGGCCGCCACCGGGAGGCCTTCGCCCTCTCCGAGAAGGCATGGCAGCGCTTCCGGATCAAACAGGGCGCGGACAGCAACGACACCATGTACGCGGCACTCGTGCACTCGATGTCCCTGAGCGCGGTCGACCAGCACGACGAGGCCCTGGAGCTGGCGCAGACGACCGGTGAGCGCTACGTCAAGCTCCTGGGCGACCAGCACCCGTACGTGGGAGCCGCGAACATCAACCAGGCGATCATCCTGCGCCGCCTGGGCAGGGTCGCCGAGGCGCGCGAGTTGGACGAGCGTGCCCTGGTGCTGTTTCGGGAGAGGATCGGCGGCCACCACCCCAGTGCCCTCTCGTGCCTGGTCAACCTGGCCAACGACCACTTCCTCACGGGGGACGTGGTGGGGGCCAGGGAACTCGACGAGGAGGCGCTGGCGGGGTGTACCAGGGAGCTGGGCCCGAGGCACCCGCTGACCCTCCTGGCCCGCCGCAACCTGCTCGTGGACCGCAGGGCCCAGGGTGAGGACGTCGATCCGGAGTTCATCGAGGTGGAGGACCAGTACCGGGAGGCCATGGGCGCCGACCATCCCGCGACGCTGAGCATCCGCAAGAGCGTGCGCGGCGACGCGGACATCTACCTCGCCCAGATGTGACCGCGGTGGTCCGGGGGCCACCCCGGACCACGCCCGGTCAGGCGCGGTCCACGAGCCGGAGCAGCGTGACCCACTGGTGCGCGGGCAGCGAGAGCTCCGTGCGGTCACGGTGTGTGGAGTCGCGGACCCCGACGGCGTCGGGGGCGCGCAGGACAGCCTCGACGCACGAGTTGTTCACTCCGCCGCTGCGGCTCGACGTGCGCCACTGCCCGGGCTCCCGTCCCAACCCCCTCACGAGAGCACCCGTCCGGCTCGTCTTTCCTGGTCGTTTCTATGCACGCGGCGGCCTCGATTCTTCCGGTCCCACCATTGGTCGCTCCTGTTTCCCGCGCGGTCCTGTCAGTTGGGTCGGGTCCGACTTCGGCTCTCCCATATATTCTGCTGACTTTCGAGCCGACTTGTACATGCCCACTGGGGTAGTGATCATGTTGTCCGGATGCATCCATCCTCGGACTGTTCATAAAACGATGCCTACAGAACGTTTCCCGTTCCCCGGGGCGAACGCGGCCGACAGGAACTGTGAAGAGATTTACGAAGTGTCCTGTTCGGTGCGGGTTCGGTGTTCCCCGGCGTCCCTGGGGCCCCGGCGTCATCGGAGGTGGGCCCGTGTCGGTCGGTAAAGCGTTTTAGGTGGACCTGTCCGGAAAAGATCAGATCCCCGCGGTCTCAAAGTGATGTCGGACGTGAAAGAGCCGGGAGCTTCGGGTCGGCGATGGCGAAGGCCTTGACCGGTGGAAAGCGGATGGGTGTGCCGCGGCCTATAGGGAGAACTTCGCGAAGTAGGCCCTAGGGGGGTTCCCGCAGGTAATCCATTGTGGACGCGCCCGGCCGGGGCCGGTTTCCACTTCTCCAGGGAGGCGAAGGGCTTTTCCTTCTCCCGAGTCGGCCCGGCAGTGCGGGAGGAGGATGGTGCAAATCGGTGCAAAACCCACCATTGTGTTAACGGTGATGGCCATGGAGGGCCGATCCGCTCCTTCCCCCACGGAAGTCGCGGGGGCACCTGCCCGGGCGCCGCCGTCCGCGGCGGCCCGCAACACTGCCTACCATGCTGGACATGCGCATTCTCGTGGTGGAGGACGACGACCGGGTCGCCCGCGGCCTGGTGACCGCCCTGCGGGCGGCGTCCTTCGACGTGCAGCGGGTCGCCACCGCCGAGCGCGCGCTCACCGCCCCGGCCGCCGACGTGGTCCTGCTCGACCTCGGTCTCCCCGATGCCGACGGCATCGACCTGCTGCGCAAGCTCCGGGAGCGGCCCCGGACCGCCATCATCGCCGTCACCGCGCGGGGCGAGGAACGCGACCGGGTGCGCGGGCTGCGCGCCGGGGCCGACGACTACGTGGTCAAGCCCTTCGGCGTCGCCGAACTCCTCGCCCGCATCGACGCCGTCCTCCGGCGCACCCGCCCCGCGCGGGCCGAGGCCGCCCCGGCCGAACCCCCGCTCACGGTCGGCGCGCTCACCATCGACCCCGACTCCCGCGAGGCGCGGGCCGGCGGCCGGGAGCTCCAGCTGACCCGCAAGGAGTTCGACCTGCTCTCCCTGCTGGCCTTCCGCTCCCCGGCTGTCGTGGCCCGCGACCAGATCCTCGACCAGGTGTGGGGCGAGGCCTGGGAGACCTCCTCCAGGACCCTCGACACGCACATCGCCTCGCTGCGCGCCAAGGTCGGCCGTGCCGTGCGCATCCGCACCGTGCGCGGTGTCGGCTACCTCCTCGACGGGGCCTGACCGTTGCTGCGGCGCCTGCTCGCCATCCTGCTCCCGGTCGCGTTCGTGATCGTCGCCGCCGTGTTCGTCCCCCTGGGCACGGTCATCGCCCAGCAGCGGACCCAGGAGGTGTACGTCGACAGGCTGGGTGACGCCGGGAGGTTCGCCTCCCTGGCCCGCACCGTCCTGGAGACCGACCGCCTCGACCCCCTCGCCCAGGAGATGGCCCGCTACGAGGAGCTGTACGGAATCCCGGCACTCGTCGTGGCGCCCGACGGGCAGCTCATCGTCGGCTCCGGGGACCTGCACCGGATGCGTGGCGTCCTCGACGGGATCCCCGACCCGGGGACCGTCGGCGCCGCGCTGGCGGGGGAGCGCCCGGCCCCGCCGTCCACCGTGTGGCCGTGGGACCCCGATCCGCTGGTGGTCGCCGAACCCATCGGGCGCGACAGCGAGGTCGCGGGAGCGGTGGTGGTGGTCGCCCCCACCCGTGAACTCGGCTCCGACATCCTCCAGGTCTGGGGCCTGCTCGGACTGCTCAGCATCGTGCCCCTCACCGTGCTGGTGACGGCGTCGATGCCGCTCTCCCGCTGGGTGCTGCGGCCCATCCGCAAGCTGGACGCCGCCACGACCGCGGTCGCCTCGGGCGACCTCGACGTCCACGTGGACGCCGAGCGCGGCCCGCCGGAGCTGCGCCGCCTCACCGAGTCGTTCAACACGATGGTGGAGGTGGTGCGCAGGGCCCTGGAACGCCAGCGCTCGTTCGTCTCCGAGGCCTCCCACCAGCTGCGCAACCCCCTTGCCAGCCTGCGGTTGTCCGTGGAGAACCTCGCACCGCACCTGGAGACCCCCGAGGCCAGAGAGGCCCACGAGATCGCCATCGACGAGGCGACGGTCATGCACAGGATGTTGAACTCGCTGCTGGCCGCCACCCGCCTGGAGAGCGTCACCGGGACCGAGGCCGTGGAGGCCGCCGAGGTCCTGGAGAGCAGGGTGGAGCGCTGGAGGGCACTGGGCGACGCCCGGGGCATCGCCGTCACCACCGAGGTCCCCGCCGGGGTGCGCGTGTACGCCCCGGCGGGCGGCCTGGGCAGCATCCTCGACGAACTGGTCAGCAACGCCCTGCGACTGTCCGGCGGTACCCGCGTGGTGGTGGAGGCCGTCAGCGGTGACCCGGTGCGGATCAGCGTGCTGGACGACGGCGACGGCCTGGCGGAGGAGCAGTACACGGCGGCACTGGAGCGGTTCTGGCGTTCTCCGCAGCACCAGAACACCGAAGGCACCGGCCTGGGCCTGGCCATCGTCGCCGACCTGGTCCGGGAGGCCGGCGGGCGACTCACGCTGGGACCCGGCCTGCCCGGAGGGGAGCGCCGCGGGCTGGGCGTGGTGATCACTCTTCCGCCGGTGCGCGACACCGGGGGCTGAACCGGTCGGACGGCACCCGCGGTCCGGACCCGCCCCGGCCGTGCCGCCTCAGGCGGGCTTGTTGGCCCGGTACCAGCGTTCGGAACCGGGGTGCAGGGGGACGACACCGGTGGAGATGCCGGTACGCACGTTGATCTGCGCGGCCTCCGGGCGCTGGGCCGCCAGCCGCGCCTGGCCCCGGTAGACGGTCTCGGTGACCTGGTAGGCCAGGGCGTCGTCCAGGTTCGCCCGGCACAGCAGCAGGTTGGGGATGGACATGGTCGGGCAGGCCGGGACCTCCGAGTAGGTGGTCGCGGGGAGCGTCGCCGGGAAGTAGGCCTCCGGGTAGGCGTCGGCCATCACGTCGGCCGTGTCGGCGAGGTCGATCAGCCGCACCGCGTGCCTGTCGGCGAGATCGGCGACGGCCGGGGTCGGCAGCCCGGTCAGCGAGAACATGGCGTCGATCTCCCCCGAGGACAGGGCCTCGGCCGAGGCGGCCTGGTCGAGCCGGACGGAGTCCACGGTCAGCCCGGTCCTCTCCAGGATCTCGGCGACGGTGAACTCGGTGCCGGAGTTGACCGACCCCACGGACACCCGCAGGCCCTCCAGATCGGAGAGTTCGCGCACGGGCGAGTCGTCGAGGACGACCAGGTGGACGAAGCTGTCATAGAGGCGTCCGACGGCGTTGAGCCAGGCACCCGAGCCGGTGTCGTTCTCGTACGACAGCACGGTGTCGAGGCTGGCGAAACCCAGGTCCGCCGCGCCGTCGTCCAGCAGGTACAGGTTGTCGAGGGAGGCGCCGGTCTGCACCGTCGTCACCTCCAGGGAGGGCAACGACTCCCGGAGCAGGATGGCGAACTTCGCGCCGATCTCCCGGAAGACCGCGCCGGGCGGCCCCGTGGCGACGACCAGATCGGTGATCCCGTACTCGGGACCGCGCGAGCAACCGCCCGCGGCCGCGGCGACGGCGGCCCCCGCCGCACCCAGCAGCACGCTGCGCCGGTTCGGTCCCATCGGATACATGAATGCAGCTTAGGCAGGCCGGACGGCCGCCGGGGACGGGAACCCCGTCCGGGCTCCACCGGCCCCCGTTCGTGACACCGCGCGCACACAGGTACGAAACACGCGGAAACGCAGGCTTCACGGGGAGGCAGGGCCGTCGAAACACGCCCTTCCTAGCGTCGGGCCCCATGGACACACCGATGTATACGGAGGCGGGACCCGCCGCGGAGGCTTCCCTCCACGGCGGGCGGCAGACGGGCGAGAGGGCGGAGCGAACCGCCACCTCGCGCCGGGACCGGGTCTACGCCCTGATGCGCGAAGAGGTCCTGAGCGGGCGGACCGCCCCCCACACCCGGCTGGGCGAGGTCCGGCTCGCCGAGCGCTTCGGCGTCTCCCGCACCCCTGTGCGCGAGGCACTCGCCCGCCTGCACTCGGACGGCCTGGTCGAGCGCCGCGAGAACGGCTTCTACGCCACCGTGCCCAACCTCGCCGAGCTCCGCGACCTCTACGAGCTCAGGGTCACCCTCGAACTCCGCGGTATCTCCCGCGCCATCGAGGACCCCACCGTCAGGCACGACCCCGACATCCTCCTGACCGAACTGGAACGGTGGGAGAAGCTCCGCGCCGACCCTCCCGCGCCGGACCCCTCCTTCGTCCTTGTGGACGAGGAGTTCCACGCAGCCCTCTCCCGCGCCTCCGGCAACCGGGCCCTCACCGACTCCCTGGTCTCCGTCAACCAGCGCATCCGCCGGGTCCGCATGTACGACTTCCTGACCGGGGACCGGATCACCTCCACCATCACCGAGCACATCCGTATCACCGAACACCTCATCGCGGGCGAACTCGACTCCGCCTACCGCGCCCTGCACGAGCACGTCGGCGCGTCCATGGAGGTCGTCCTGGAGCGCGCACGGCGCGCGCTGACGCAGATGGCCCTCCACTCCGACGCCCTCTGACCCGGACGCCCCGCCCCGCCGCACTGATCATCGGACCAAGGAGAGCCACCGTGTTCGACTCCGTGCTCGTCGCCAACCGCGGCGAGATCGCCTGCCGCATCATCCGCTCCGCCCGCGACCTCGGCCTGCGCACCGTGGCGGTGTACTCCGACGCCGACGCCGGTGCCCTCCACACCCGGCTCGCCGACGAGGCCGTACGGCTCGGGCCGGCCCCGGCCGCCGAGAGCTACCTCGACATCGAACGCGTCCTGGCGGCGGCCGCGGCGACGGGCGCCGGGGCCGTCCACCCCGGTTACGGCTTCCTGTCCGAGAGCGCGGAGTTCGCCCACGCCGTCGAGGCCGCCGGACTGGTGTTCGTCGGACCCGAACCCCGCCACCTGGAGGAGTTCGGCGACAAGCACACCGCGCGCAAGGCCGCCGCCGCGGCCGGGCTCCCCATGGTCGCGGGCAGCGAGACCCTCCCCGACGTGGAGCAGGCGGTCACCGCCGCCGAGCGCATCGGCTACCCCGTCATCCTCAAGGCCACCTCCGGAGGCGGCGGGATCGGTCTGCGCCCGTGCGCCGACGAGGAGACCCTCCGCGCGGCCTTCGACCAGGTCAGCCGGATGGCCGCGACCCACTTCGGCGGCGGGGGCGTGTTCGTGGAGCGGTTCGTCTCGCGCGCCCGCCACGTCGAGGTCCAGGTGTTCGGCGACGGCCGCGGCAACGTCGTCACCCTGGGGGACCGCGACTGCTCCCTCCAGCGCCGCAACCAGAAGGTCGTCGAGGAGGCCCCCGCGCCGGGGCTCTCCGACGGCCTGCGCGCCGAACTCCACCGCACCGCACGCGACCTGTGCGCGGGCGTGTCCTACCGCAGCGCCGGGACGGTGGAGTTCGTCTACGACGTCGAACGCGCCGAGGCCTCCTTCCTGGAGGTCAACACACGGCTCCAGGTGGAGCACCCGGTGACCGAGGAGATCACCGGGGTCGACCTGGTCGCGTGGATGCTGCGCCTGGCCCGGGGCGAGGACGTCCTCGCCGACGTACCCCCGGAGGGGCCGGCGCGCACCGGACACGCGGTCGAGGCCCGCGTGTACGCCGAGGACCCCGCCCACGACTTCCGGCCCAGTTCCGGTCTGGTCACCCGTTTCGAGACCCCGCCCGGGGTGCGGGTGGACGGCTGGATCGAGGCCGGACAGCGTGTCACCAGCGACTACGACCCCCTGCTCGCCAAGGTCGTCGTGTGCGGTACCGACCGGGCCGAGGCACTCGACCGGCTCGGTGACGCCCTCGCGGAGGTACGCGTCGACGGCCTCCAGACCAACCTGGGCCTGCTGCGCGCCCTCGCCGGTCACGCCGGCGTCCGCGCGGTCGGGCACACCACGGCCACGTGTGCCACGGTCGGTGATCCGGAGCCCCGCGTCGAGGTGGAGCGGGCCGGAACCCTCACCACCGTCCAGGACTTCCCCGGACGCACGGGCTACTGGCAGGTCGGCGTCCCCCCGTCGGGCGCCATGGACGACCTGTCCCTGCGCCTGGGCAATCGCGCCCTGGGCAACCCGGAGGGCGCACCCGGCCTGGAGTGCACCATCGAGGGCCCGGCGCTGCGGTTCTCCGCCCCGTCCACGGTGTGCGTCACCGGAGCCCCCGCCGACGTCACCGTGGACGGGGAACCGGTCGCCCAGTGGGAGCCGGTCGGGGTCCCCGCCGGCGGACTCCTCGACGTCGGCCCCGCCCGAGGGCCCGGCATGCGCACGTACGTGCTGGTCCGCGGAGGGTTGGACGTGCCCGGGTACCTGGGCAGCGCGTCCACGTTCACCGCCGGGGAGTACGGCGGCCACAGCGGCCGTGCCCTGCGCCTCGGAGACGTCCTGCGCCCCGCCCCCGCCCGGGCAGGGGCACCCGCGCCCCGACCGGTCCCCGCGGCCGAACGCCCCGACTTCGACGCCCCGCCGGACACGGCCGCGCCCCCCGGAGCACGGGAGGGCGAGCCTTCCCCGGCCACCACCGCCGGCAGGAACACCCACTGGGACGTGGAGGTGTCCGAGGGGCCGCACGCCGCCCCCGAGTTCCTGACCCGCGAGGGCCTGGCCGCCTTCTACGCCACCGCCTGGAAGGTCCACCCGCAGTCCGCCCGCAACGGCGTCCGGCTCTCCGGCCCCAAGCAGGCCTGGGCGCGCCCGGACGGCGGCCAGGCCGGACTGCACCCCTCCAACGTCCACGACACCGCCTACTCCATCGGCGCCGTCAACCTCTCCGGCGACACCCCCGTGCTCCTGGGCCCCGACGGTCCCAGCCTGGGCGGATTCGTCTGCCCGGTGACGGTCGTCACCGGCTCCCGCTGGAAGGTCGGACAGCTCCGCCCCGGCGACACCGTCCGGTTCCACCCGGTCACGGAGGCCGCCGCCGAACGGCTGCACTCCGAGCCCACCGCGGCCCCGCTCCTGCGCGGCACGGGCTCCGACGGCGACGACGGCGTCCTCGCCCGCGTCCCGGCGGGCGAGGGCGCGCCCGAGGTCACCTACCGGCGCGGCGGCCACGACAACATCCTGGTCGAGTACGGGCCCATGGAGCTCGACCTGGGCCTGCGCCTGCGCGTCCACGCCCTCATGGCCGCCCTCGACCTGGCCGCGCCCGCCGGGATCGTGGACGTCACGCCCGGGGTGCGGTCCCTGCACCTGCACACCGACCCGGCGGTGCTGCCCCTGCGCACCCTCCTCGGCCTCCTCCGGGAGATCGAGGCCGAACTCCCGCCCACCTCCCGGCTGCGGGTGCCGAGCCGCACCCTGCACCTCCCCCTCTCCTTCGACGACCCGTCCATCCACGAGGCCGTCGCCCGCTACCGGACGGGCGTGCGCGACGACGCCCCCTGGAACCCCGACAACATCGAGTTCATCCGCCGCGTCAACGGCCTCGACTCGGTCGGGCAGGTCCGGGACATCGTCTTCGACGCCTCCTACCTGGTCCTGGGGTTGGGAGACGTGTACCTGGGCGCGCCCGCCGCCACCCCGCTCGACCCCCGGCACCGGCTCGTCACCACCAAGTACAGCCCCGCGCGCACCTGGACCCCCGAGGCGGGGGTCGGCATCGGCGGCGCCTACCTGTGCGTCTACGGCATGGAGAGCCCCGGCGGCTACCAGCTCATCGGCCGCACCGTCCCCATCTGGTCGGGGCTGCGCCAGTACGGCCCGTTCGAGCCGGGGACCCCGTGGCTCCTGCGGTTCTTCGACCGGATCAGCTGGTACCCGGTCGGCCACGAGGAGCTCCTCGACGTCCGCGCCGACCTGCTCGCCGGCCGCCACGAGCTCGCCATCGGGGACGGGGAGTTCGTCCTCGCCGACCACGAGCGGTTCCTCGCCCGCAACGCCGGGTCCATCCGGGCGTTCGAGCGACGCCAGGCCGCGGCGTTCGAGGCCGAACGCCGGGCCTGGGAGGCCGCGGGCGAGTTCGAGGACCGGCCCGAGCCCACCCCCGTCACACCCGCCGCGCTCGACCTGCCGTCCGGCGCCGCACTGGTCGAGGCGCCCCTGTCCGGCTCCGTCTGGAAGGTGGACGCGGCCCCCGGCGACACGGTGGAGAAGGGACAGCCCGTGGTCCGTCTCGAAGCCATGAAGCTGGAGGTCGTGGTCCGCGCACCCTGCGCGGGAAGGATCTCGGACATCCTCGTCGGACCGGGCCAGCACCTCGACCCGGGAAGCGCCATCGCCGTCATCACGCAAGGAGAACCCGCCTGATGCCCCACCCCACCGACCGCGTCCGCTCCGCCTACCGGCGGATCAGCGAGGCCGACCGGCCCGAGGTATGGGTCACCCTGCGCCCGGAGCAGGAGCTGGCCGTGGAGGCCGAAGCCCTGGAGGACCGCCTCGCGTCGGGGGAGGACCTGCCGCTGGCCGGGACTCTCCTGGCGGTCAAGGACAACATCGACGTGGCGGGCCTGCCGACGACCGCCGGCCACCCCGGCTACGCGTACACCCCGAAGGTGAGCGCACCCGCGGTGGCGCGACTGGTGGGCGCGGGCGCGCTCGTGCTCGGCAAGACCAACCTCGACCAGTTCGCGACGGGCCTGGTGGGCACCCGCAGCCCGTACGGCGCGGTCCGCAACGCCTTCGACCCCGCACGGGTCTCCGGGGGGTCCAGCTCCGGCTCGGCCGTGGCCGTCGCCCTGGGGGTCGCCGATATCGCCCTGGGCACCGACACGGCCGGTTCGGGGCGCGTACCCGCCGCCCTGCACGGTCTCGTCGGTCTCAAACCCACGCTCGGACTGGTGCCGTCGTCCGGGGTGGTCCCGGCGGCCCGCCCCTACGACTGCGTCACCGTGTTCTCCCGCGACCTCGCCTCGGGGCGCGCGGCACTGGCCGTGATGACCGGGCCCGACGCCGGCGACCCCTTCAGCCGGGACTGGCCCGCCGACGTGAGGCTCGCCCCGCGCGGTCGGGGGAAGGTGGCGGTGCCCGCGGAGGAAGGGCTGGAACCGCTCGGTGCCGCCGAGCGCACGGCCTTCCACACAGCTGTGGACGTGCTGCGCAAGTCCGGGACGGAGGTCGCCGAGGTGGACGTGGCCCCGCTGCTGGAGGCGGCCCGGCTGCTCTACGACGGGGCGCTGGTCGCCGAACGCCATGCCGCCGTGGGTGAGTTCCTGGCCGGGCACCCCGAGGGCGCCGACCCCACCGTGGCCGGGATCGTCCTGGCCGCCGGTGACGTCCCCGCCCACCGCCTGGCCGCCGACCAGCACCGGTTGGCCGCCTACAAGGCGACCGCACGCGCGCTCCTGGCCGGCTTCGACGCGCTGGTCCTGCCCACCACGGTCGGCCACCCCTCGCTGGCGGAGGTCGCCGCCGACCCGGTGGGCGCGAACTCGCGACTGGGCACCTACACGAACTTCGTGAACCTGCTGGACATGGCGGCGGTCGCGGTTCCGGCGGGGACCGCCGACGGCCACCCGTTCGGGGTCAGCGTCATCACCCGTGCGTTCGAGGACCAAGTGGCCCTGGACCTGGCGGCCGACCTCGTCGGCGAGGAACGGGGCGGGGCCTACCCGGAGCCCGGTGTCGAACTGGCGGTGTTCGGCGCACACCTGCGCGGACAGCCGCTCCACCACCAGCTCACCGACCGGGGAGCCCGGTTCGTCGCGGAGGAGGCCACCAGCGCCGACTACCGGATGGTCGCCCTGCCGACCACGCCGCCCAAACCCGGTCTGCTCCGCGTCGGCGGGGGCGGAGCGTCCGTGCGCTGCGAGGTCTGGAGGATCTCCCCGGCGGGTCTCGGGACGTTCCTGGCCGCGCTACCCGCACCCATGTCCCTGGGTGCGGTGACCCTGGCCGACGGCCGCACGGTGGTCGGCTTCGGGTGCGACCCGGCCTCGGCCGAGGGCGCGCAGGACATCACCCGCCACGGCGGCTGGCTCGCCTACCGCAGGTCCCTGGCGGGCTGAAGCCCCCGGGTACGGGAACGGCCCCCTTCCACACGTGGAAGGGGGCCGTTCCTCGTACGACCGGTGCCGTTCCCCGGAGCCCGGGGCGCCGGATCAGTAGTGGCGCGGCCGGCGCCTGGCCCTCGACGGGGGCCTGCTGGACCGGGAAGCCTCCTGGCGGGGCTCCGCCGGAAGCGTCACCGGCACGCCCGAGGGCGTGCGGGCGCCGGTCACCCTGACCAGCTCCGGGTCCTGCGAGCTGACCTGCGCGGTCTGCGCCTCGACCTGCGCACGGCTCATCAGGCGCGCCATCTCACGGCGCTGGCTGGGCAGGACCAGCGTGACCACGTTGCCGGACTCGCCCGCGCGGGCGGTGCGTCCGCCACGGTGCAGGTAGTCCTTGTGGTCGGTCGGCGGGTCGATGTTGACGACCAGGTCCAGGCCGTCGATGTGGATGCCCCGGGCGGCCACGTTGGTCGCCACCAGCGCGCTCACCGTACCGTCCTTGAACTGCTTGAGGGTCCGGGTGCGCTGCGGCTGCGACCGGCCGCCGTGCAGGGCGGCCGCCCGCACGCCGTTGGCGAGCAGGTGCTTGGCCATCTTGTCCACGGCGTGCTTGGTGTCGAGGAACATGATCACCTGGCCGTCGCGGGAGGCGATGTGCGTCGCCGTGGCCTGCTTGTCGGCGTTGGACACGTGCAGGACGTGGTGCTCCATGGTGGTGACCGCGCCGGCGGTCGGGTCCACCGAGTGCACGACGGGGTCGTTCAGGAAGCGGCGGACCAGGGTGTCGACGTTGCGGTCCAGGGTCGCGGAGAACAGCATCCGCTGCCCGCCGACCGGCACCTGCTGGAGGATCGCGGTGACCTGGGGCATGAACCCCATGTCGGTCATCTGGTCGGCCTCGTCCAGGACGGCGACGTCCACCTGGTCCAGGACGCAGTCGCCCCGCTCGACCAGGTCGCGCAGGCGGCCCGGGGTGGCCACGACCAGCTCGACGCCCTGGCGCAGTGCCCGGGCCTGGCGGGAGATCGGCATCCCGCCCACGACGGTGGTCAGGTTCAGCTTCAGTGAGCGCGCGTAGGGCGTCAGGGAGTCGGCCACCTGCTGGGCCAGCTCACGGGTGGGGGCCAGCACCAGGGCCAGCGGCTGGCGGGGCTGTGCGGTCCGCCCGTTCAGACGGGCGAGCAGCGCGAGCCCGAAGGCCAGCGTCTTGCCGGAGCCGGTCTGGCTGCGTCCCAGGACGTCGCGCCCGGCCAGGGAGTTGGGCAGGGTCGCCGACTGGATGGCCGACGGGGTCGTCAGGCCCTGACGGGCCAGGGTCGACTTCAGCGGCGCTGGCATGTCCAGTTCCTGGAAGGTGGACACAGGGTCGAGCGCCGGGGTGGTGGAGACGGGGAGGGCGAACTCCCCGGCCGAACGGCCGGAGGGGGCCCTGCCGCCCGAGGGGCGTCCAGAGGGGCGACGGGGGCGGGAGCGGCCATAGGCGGCGGCGCTGTGGCCGGTGCCGCCGGAGGAGCGCCGTTGTCCGTTCACGCGGGACGGATGGTTCATACGAGCCTTTCGTCGACGGCGCGCGCCGGTCGAGGAAGCCCCAGGGGCTTCGACGTGAAGCATCGGTGGTGCGCCGCAAGATTCTGCGATTTCCACGGCCCACGCGGAGAGCACGCTGTGGGGTGGGGTGGTGGGGCCGGTGCCTGTCGGCAGTCGACGGCCAGAAGACCGGCCCGGAAAAACATGAAAAAGGGACAGAGGCCCTGCACCCGGAGGGCGGGCCTCTGTCGTGGCCGGAGCGCGGGGCTCCGTTAGATCAGGACGATGTTCTCGGCCTGGAGACCCTTCGGGCCCTGGGTGGCGTCGAACTGCACGGCCTGACCTTCCTGGAGCTCGCGGAAGCCAGTGGCCTGGATGTTGCTGTAGTGGGCGAAGACGTCGGGGCCGCCGCCGTCCTGCTCGATGAAGCCGAAGCCCTTGTCACCGTTGAACCACTTGACGGTACCAGTAGCCATGTTTTCTCCTTAGTTCTGGGCACGGAAAACCGCAATCTGACGGCTTCCCCGTCACCGTGATGACCACCCGAATAACGAACCCTGAAGAAGACCCAGCCTGAAGGCCGAACAACGCAAAATCCAACGGGAATCACAACTGCAACTGGAGTAAACTTAGCACACCCTGGTTTCGGTGTCGCGAGGATTGTCGTGTGTGTCAGAGCACGGTGTGACCCGGTATCGACTGACCTCGTGTGTGCGTTGGACTCTGGCCGCGTTCCGGCACCCCGGCACCCCGGGCTCAGTCCCCGGCCGTGTCCGCGGGGGACATGCCGTGCCTGAGCCGCCTGTAGTGCCGTGCCCGGGCGCCCAGGATGACCGAGGCCAGCAGCGTCGCGATCAGGGACGCGACCAGCACGCCCGTCTTGGCGTGGGCCAGGTGCTCTGGCGAGTCCGCGAACGACAGTTCGCTGATCAGCAGGGACACGGTGAACCCGATGCCCGCGAGCTGGGACATGCCGACGATGTCGATCCACTTCAGGCTCGGGTTGAGCTCGGCGCGGGTGAGCTTCGTGGTCAGCCACGAGCCGCCCGCGATACCGATCACCTTGCCCAGGATGAGGCCGGCGATGATGCCCAGGGCCGCGCTGTCGGTGAGGACCTCCCCGACACCGTCGAAGACCACGCCCGCGGAGAAGAACGCGAAGATCGGCAGGGCTAGTCCGGCGGACCAGGGGCGCAGCACGTGCTCCACGCGGTGGCTGGGGTCGTACGCCTCACCGGGCAGCTTCGTGGTCCGCATCAGCAGGCCCATGGCCACACCGGCGATGGTGGCGTGCACACCGCTCTCGTGCACCAGACCCCAGATGACGAGCGCCAGGGGGATGTACACGATCCAGTTGGGCAGCGCGGAGGCGTTGAGCTTCGCGGCGAGGCCCTTCCCGCGCTGGAGGTACCAGAACAGCACCAGGCCGACGGCGGCGGCCAGCAGCGCCAGGAAGTTGATGCCGGAGGTGTAGAACACCGCGATCACGATCACCGCGCCGAGGTCGTCCACGATCGCCAGGGTCAGCAGGAACGTGCGCAGGGCCGGGGGAAGACCGCGGCCGACGACGGCGAGGATCGCGACGGCGAAGGCGATGTCGGTCGCCATCGGGATGCCCCAGCCCTGGAGGGTGTCCGGGGATGTGATGTTGATCGCCGCGTAGAGGGAGGCGGGCACGATCATGCCGCAGATCGCCGCCACGATCGGCAGCATCGCCCGTCGCGGGTTGCGCAGCTCGCCGTGCACGAACTCCTGCTTGAGCTCGTTGCCGACGACGAAGAAGAACACCGCCAGCAGGCCGTCGGCCGCCCAGGTCTCCATGGACAGGTTCAGGTGCAGCGACTCGGGGCCGAAGGTGATCGCGCGCAGGTTCTCGTAGACCGCGCCGAGCGGGGAGTTGATCCAGACGAGGGCGACGAGCGCGGCGCCGATCAGGAGGAAGCCTCCGACGGAGTCACTGCGCAGGGCGTCCGCGAAGCGCGAGACGGCCCCCCTGGCCGTGGTGGGCTGAATCGGGTCAAGGCTCATGTGTGACTCTCCGGGTATGGGTCGGGACTCGCCGACCAGTCTTCCCGGCACACCTAGGCGCCTTCGCGCCGCGCCTATGCTCGCCGAAGATGGGACGAATGTCCACTCCAGAGGCCTGTGTCCGTTCCTGGGGGCGCGCCGACACGCGTGGAGTACGCTGCTTCGCAGGTGTGCCGGGAAGACTGGTCGGCGGTAGCTGTCGCCTATGCGGAAACAACAGGTGTCCGATGTCCGAGTCCAGCCCCCACGGCACCCACATCTACCGTTCCGCGGTCGGCGCCCGCGCGGTCCGCGCCTGGTGCGAGGAACGGATCGACGGCTGGCCCGCCCTCACGGCGCTGCCGGAACTCGCCACAGCCCTGGGCCCGACGCGGGCCTTCCGTGCGCCGGGCGGCGGCGCCACACCCGTACTCGTCCTCAGCGGGACCAACTTCAACTCCGCGACGTCCGTGGACACCGCGAGGGTCATCGCCAGGGACCGCCCGGTCACCCTCGTCGACCTGCCCGGGCAGCCCGGCCTCAGCGTCGGGATCCGGCCCAGGGCCGACCGCGCGGCGGCGTACGGCGCGTGGTTCGACGAGGTCCTGCCCCTCCTGACCGAGCGGCCCGTCACCCTGCTCACGCACTCGCTCGGCTCCGCGGTGGCCCTGGCGGCCAGGCCCTCCCCGCTGGTCCACGCCGTGGTGATGGTCGGACCCGCGGGGCTGACGGCGGCGGCCAAGACGCCCGAGCTGATGCGCGCCACCCTGCCGTGGATGATCGGCCCCCGGGACGACAAGAGCACCCGCCTGCTCAACTTCATGAGCGGCCCGGCCCACGTCTCCCCGGGCCCGCACCCCTTCGCCCCGTGGATGACGCTGGTCGGCCGCCACTGCCGCACCAGCCTGGCCCCGGGGCCGCTTCCCCTGGAGTGCCTGCGCCCCTGGGAGAACACCCCGGTGGTGGTGGCCACCGGGTCCGACGACGTCTTCTACTCCCCGGCACGCCTGCACGGACCCGCCCGCCGCTTCCTGGACGCCGACGTCGTCGTCATGGAGGGCGCCGGCCACCTCGCCATGGACGAGCAGCCGGAGCGCGTCGCGGAACTGCTCCGCTCGGTCGACTGACCGAACACGGGGAAGGGGGCGGCTCCGCGACCGCCGCGGAACCGCCCCCTGCCACGGGGTCCGGGTCACACCCGGTCCCCGGAGCGTTCCAGCTCGGCCCTGGAGACGCGGTGTGCCAGGGACACGGCCACGATGGAGATGAGCGCCGTGAACACCAGGTACGCGGCGATCGGCACCCACGAGTTGTCGAACCGTGACAGGAGCCAGGTCGCGATCAGCGGCGCGGTGCCGCCCGCCAGGGCGGCGCCGATCTGGTATCCCAGGGTGACGCCCGTGTACCGCACGCGGGTGGAGAAGATCTCCGAGCTCAGGGTGCCGATGGTCGCGGTCACCGGAGCCCAGAACACGCCGAGGCCGATCACGGTGGCGAGAACCAGCATGGCTACGCTGCCGGTACCCAGCATGAGGAAGTACGGGGCGGCGAACAGCGCGAGGAGGACCGCACCGACCAGGTAGACCCTCTGGCGGCCGAAGGTGTCCGAGAGGCGGCCCGACAGAGGGATGCACACGGTCGCGACGATCGCGCCGACGGTCACCGCGTTGAGCGCGGCCGTGTTGTCGAAGGACAGCGTGCCCGTGGCGTAGCTGACCACGAACGTGCCGAAGATGTAGAACGGTGCGGTCTCCACGACCTTGGCGCCGACGGCGACCAGCACCGCGCGCCAGTGGAAGCGGAAGGTCTCCACGACGGGCAGTTTGGCGACGTTCCCCTCCTCCTTGGCCTTCTGGAAGGACGGGGTCTCGTCGATCCCGGAGCGGATCCACAGGCCCAGCAGCACCAGCAGGACGCTGCCGATGAACGGCACCCGCCAGCCCCACGCCTCGAACTCTGCCTCGGGCAGCAGCGACATGAGGGTCAGGGCGAGGCTGGCCAGCAGCATGCCCAGGGTGATGCCCATCTGGGGCACGCTGCCGAAGAAGCCGCGGCGCTCCTTGGGCGCGTACTCGTAGGCGAGCAGCAGGGCACCGCCCCACTCGCCGCCGATGCCCATGCCCTGGATGATCCTCAACAGGATGAGGAGGACGGGGGCGAGGACTCCGATGCTCTCGTAGGTGGGCAGCAGACCGATGAACATCGTTGCCCCGCCCATGAGGGAGAGCGTGATGATCAGTGTTTTCTTGCGGCCGATCCGGTCACCGATGTGCGAGAAGATCACGCCGCCCAGCGGGCGGATGAAGAACGTCAGCGAGAAGGTCAGGTACGACAGCATCAGAGAGACGAGCGGGTCGTCCGAGGGGAAGAACAGCTTGTTGAAGATCAGGGCCGCTGCTGTGCCGTAGAGGAAGAAGTCGAACCACTCGATCGTGCTGCCGGTCAGGCTCGCGATGAGGACCTTGGTCCTCGGCGGCCGCGCCTGCGTGGTGTCCGCGCTCATGTCCAGAGCTCCTGCTCAGGTCGGGGATTTCGCGGACCGACGAGGGTGAGGGACCGCGAGTATGGCCGGAGCCTAGGTCCGGGCGGCGGGCGCCACCCTTGTCGGAACGGACGATATGAACGCCGGGGCGGTGTCGATTCCGACAATCCGGACCCGGGGGAGGGGCGAGGGGCCGTCCTCGTGACCGGGCGGAGACCGCACGGGAGCCGTACCGCGATCCGGCGTACCCCGGTCAGACCCTGAGCGTGATCGCCGCGAGGAGCCGCTGTTCGGCGTCGTCCAGGTCCAGCCCGGTCAGTGAGCAGATCCGCCTGACGCGGTGCCGCAGCGTGTTGGGGTGCACGTGCAGGTGTCTGGCCGCCGCCGTCACGTCGCCGAAGGCGTCCAGGTACGCGGACAGCGAGCGGCGCTGCTCGCCGTCCAGGGCGTCGAGGCGGTCGTCGCGCAGCTGGGGCATGTCGGCGAGGGTGTCGAACAGGTCGCGCAGCACCACCGAGGAGCGGACCTCCTCGAACGAGGTCACGTGCTGCCCGGGGCGGTCCGCGACGACGTCCAGGGTCCGGCTGGCCACCTTCTTCAGCGAGGGCACTGCGCGCATCCTCGGGGCGGTTCCCGCCACGGCCGCCTGCACGGGCGTGCCCAGGTTGTCCCGCAGGACCTGCACCAGCTCTCCGGCCCACGCGGCCGGAGGCCGGCCAGTAGCGGCGGGGAGCAGCACGTACAGCAGTCCGCAGGCAGGAATGACCAGGGCGTCCTTGCGGTAGGCCGCCGCGTACACGGAGGCGATCTCCGCCGCATGGTCGAGCCGCCAGGGCGGATCGGACTCCGGTCCGCGCAGGGCGAGCGCGATCACCGCGACCGGTGTGGAGGGGTCCGCCCCCAGGTGGCGGGCGAGTGCCTCGGTGTCGAAGGCGCCGGTCAGCAGGCCCACCGACAGCTCCTCGGTGTCCCGCCCCGTGCTGCGGGCCCCGCTGTTGGCGCGCATGACGTGCACAGAGGCGAGTCTGGCCGCGCCGTGAAGCACCTGGACGCTGGTGGGCGCGAGCGGGTGATCGCCGACCTGGACCCATATGGTGCCGAGCGCGCGTTCGCCGGCCCTGATCCCCACGACGAGGCGGCGGGCGGCGCCGAGGTCGGGGCGCTCGGCTACCTCGACGACCTCGCCTGCCCAGATGCGCTCGTTGACCCCCCACTCGCGCATGTGCGCCAGGAACGACTCGGGGCAGCCCCGGCCGAGGATGGTCTGCCTGCGCAGCTCGTCGGCGCCCTCGCCGGACGCGGAGTAGGCGAGGACCTGTCCCGCGGCGTCCTCGATGCTGACGATCCCGCCGGTCAGTGTCGCGACCGTCTGCGCGAGGGAGAACAGGTCGCCGTGTCGGGACTCGGTCCGATCGGTTTCCAGGACGGCACGGGCCAGGGCGGCGAACTCTTCCGGGCCGAGGGAGGGGTCCACCGACAGCACGGGCAGGCCGAGGCCGCGGAGTCCGTCGGCGTCGGTGCCTGTGGCGGCCACGGCGCTCGCGCCCTGTCGCTCGGCCCACGCGGCGAGCGCGGCCCCACCGGAGGGGATGACGACCAGGGCCGCGGTGGGCAGGGGGCCTTCCTCCTGCGCCACGACCGCTGTTCGCACGAGCGTGCCGAGCCCCCGGGGCGCGGCGACGAGCCCGTGGACGGCCCCGTCGAGCGCCTCCATCAGTGCTTTGACGGTCAGGCCGGTCTTGCTCACGTTCCACTCCGGAAGTCGGTCCGCACTGTTCGGAACCATTGTGCGCCTTGATGCGGTATGGCCGGTGATCTGGTGGCCAGGGGTGGGCGGTAGCCAGGACCTGGTAGACGGTGTGCGCGCCGACCGCCGCCAGGAGCCGGTCGTCCGTCGAGGACGCGGTCGTGGTCGACCCGAAGGAGACCGTGCGGGCGCGGTCCCACGTGTGGAGAGCCGTTCACGGGCTGCACGGAGCGCCGCACGTCCGGGGGCGTCGAACATCATCCACCAGTGCTACGGAGGGCCGCTTCCGACGGTTCAGGACGGGTGCCGGCCCCGGGACCCGCTTACCTGTCGGGGCTCCCGGGGTTCGCGGAGCCGCGACGCCGTCCCGCGACCGGTGAGCGGTGACTGAGACGACCCATAACGGGAACCAAGTATGGTAAGTGGCCCCCTGTGCGGGGCGCACGGGTGCGTGCACCCCGAAAAGTCAGCATGGCCGTGCCATGGTCCGGAAGGTTCGCCGCACTTACTGTTACCTGGAACACAAGAGTGTTTCGTTCACTTTTTCAGGGGAGAGAGAGCATGCTCGACGCCGACGCGACGACGCTAGGCCGACGTCGGGGCAGTGACTTCGCCCAGCTGTCCCGCCGTGTTCAGGAAGCCGGTCTGATGGAGCGGACCCCGGTGTACTTCGCCGTACGGCTGTCCCTGATCGGACTGTCCTTCATCGGCGTGTGGGTCGCCTTCTTCCTTCTCGGCGACACGTGGTGGCAGATGCTCACGGCCGTTGCCATGGCCGCCGTCTTCGGGCAGGTGGGCCTGGTCTCCCACGAGCTGGCCCACCTCCAGATCTTCCGGAGCCGACGCATCAGCGAGGTGTTCGGCCGGCTCGTGGGCAACCTGGGCATCGGACTCGGCTACGGATGGTGGCAGGACAAGCACACCCGGCACCACGCCAACCCCAACCACGAGGATCTCGACCCGGACGTCCAGCCGGACATCTTCGTGTGGTCCGAGGACCAGGCGCACGCGGCCAAGGGCGTGCCCGCCTTCATCGGCCGCTGGCAGGCCTTCCTCTTCTACCCGCTCCTGCTCCTGGAGGGCCTCAACCTGCACGTGGGCAGTGTGCGCGCCCTGTTCCGGCCGAGCACCAAGCAGCGGGTCCTGGAGGGCGTGCTCCTCACGGCGCACTTCGTCCTCTACCTCGGCGCGGTGTTCGTGGTCCTCGAACCCCTCCAGGCCCTCGCGTTCATCGCGATCCAGCAGGGGCTGTTCGGCGTCTACCTCGGCTGCATCTTCGCGCCCAACCACAAGGGAATGCCCACGCTGAAGAAGGGCGAGAAGCTCGACTTCCTCCGCAAGCAGGTGCTGACCTCGCGGAACGTGCGGGGCGGATGGTTCATCGACATCGCGCTCGGCGGCCTCAACTACCAGATCGAGCACCACCTGTTCCCGAACATGCCCAGCCCGCACCTGCGCCGGACCCAGCCGATGGTGCGCGACTTCTGCGCGGAGATCGGGGTCCCGTACCACGAGACCGGTTTCGTGCGCTCACACGTCGAGGCCCTCACCCACATGCACAGGGCGGGAGCCTCGCTGCGCGCAGCCGCGCGGGCCTGACACGTCAGGGGTGATCGCCGCGCTCCCGGGCGCGGGCCGACTTGGTGCGAGCGTTCTCGGTCTCGGGCAGCGGGACCGCCCGCAGCACCTCGTTGGCCTCGTAGAAGGCGGCGGGCGGCATCGCGCGCAGGGCGCTGACGATCTCCTCGTCAGCGCCCGCCTCCAGGGCACGGGCGACGATCTGGTCCTTGTCCGCCGGAAAGTCCATCTGGTCCAGGATCTGCCGCAGCCCGCTGATACCCCGCTTGACGCCCATGGTCGGTCCCCCCGGATCGTGAGAGGGTCCGACCGCGTCCGCCTCCCGGCCGGGAGGCGGACGACGCGCGGCCCCCCCAGCACCCGAGTGGGTGAGAGCCCGTGCCCCAGCCACACCGCCGCGGGGTCGGTGGCCGAGGGGCAAG
>NZ_JBHXQY010000025.1:0-16025 GCF_042716955.1 Nocardiopsis sp. NPDC058631
AGGATCCCCGGCCGTTCGTATGGCACAAGACGGCCGAGGAGATCCTCGAATCCCTCGCAGCGTACTGCCGACGAATTAACGACTCAGGACACTAGTGCTCTGACCGGGAAGGTTCGCCGGGGCGGTCGTCCGGGCGGTTGGATGCACGGTGACGTCCGATCCGATTGCTGGGGGTGGAGTGGCTGAGCTTGTCCATGTGCGCAGGTTGACCGACCAGGAGGGTGCACGCCCACCTCCGCTGGCGCAACGCCAACGCCCGCCACCGCGATGTCCTGGCCGCCGAACGCAAGGCGCGCGTCCGCATCCGCAGCGAGAAAGGGATCCGCTGGGGCAGACGCCCCTCGCCACCGCAGGCTGAACGATCCGACGAATCTACGCGGTCACAGCACTGGCGAGCAGGGGGGCACCGGGCAGGCGAACCGCTCGTGACCATGGACTCATGCGGGCGAGAGCATCTCCTGAAGGATGCGCTGCAGCTCGGTGCGGTCCCGCGGAGTGATCCTCGCCAGTCTGCGGTCGTACTCCGCCGCGAGGGCTGCAAGTGCACGATCCCGTGCCTGTGTGCCCTCAGCGGTTAGTACGAGCCGGTGACGCCGCAGGTCCGCGTCGTCGATCTCGCGCCGGATGAACCCCTTGGCGACGAGGTTGCGGACGTAGACCGTCACGCTCGCTTTGGGGAGCAGCAGTGCCGTCGCGATCTCGGCCGGGTACGGCGATGCCTCCACCTCGGCCAGGACGAAAAACTCCTTCGTCTCCAACCCCAGCTCGGCCAGCTCCCCCGTGCAGGCATCCATCACAACGCCCAGCAGCCGCTGGTTCAGCGTCCACAGCTGCGCCCCGTCAACTGACATGCGACCCCTCCGTCCATATGGTACAGTTTCGTATTAGTTTAAGATCGTACAATATATTGACTTGTACTGGACTCCTATGGAACAACAATCTCACGAAGGAAGCCAGGCATGCTTAAGCACCTCACGATCCCGCGCGGTCCCATCAACCTCGCCGCGGACCTCCACCTGCCCGACAACGCCGGCAGCAGCGCACCGCTGCGCGCCGTGGTGCTCTCCACCCCGGGCAGCAGCGTGAAGGAGCAGATCGGCGCCAATTACGCCTCCCGTCTCGCCGCCCGCGGCATCGCGGCGCTCGTCCTCGACCCCGCCCATCAGGGTCAGAGCGAGGGCGAGCCCCGCGACCTCGAAGACCCCTACCGCCGAGGTGAGGACATCTCCTACGCCATCGACGTGCTCACCACGACCCCCGGCATCGACCCGCAGCGCATCGGCGTCCTCGGCATCTGCGCCGGTGGCGGCTACACCGTGCACACCGCTCGCACGGACCACCGCATCAAGGCGGTCGGCACGGTCGTCCCCGTCAACATCGGCGCCGCGTTCCGCAGCTTCTCCACCGACGGTCCGGCCGCAGCACTCGATGCCCTCGCGGACGCACGGACCGAAGAGGCCCGCTCCGGCGAGACGACCCGCGTGAACTGGCTGCCCGCCACCCTGGAGGATGCCACAACAGCGGGCCTGACCGACATCGACACCACTCAAGCCGTCACCTACTACCGCACCGAGCGCGGCGGTAACAAACACTCCACGAACCGGCGCCTCTTGCGCAGCGACTCCCTCCTGCTGGGCTACGACGCGTTCCACCTGGCCGAGCGGCTCATGACCCAGCCACTCCAGGTCATCCTCGCCGGACGCATCGGCAACACCGGCTCCTACGACACCGGCATGCAGCTGTGGAAGCTGGCCCCCAACCCCGTCGACCTCATGGTGATCGACGGCGCCGGCCACTACGAGATGTACGACGAACCCGAATACGTCGACGCTGCCGTCGAACGACTCACCAGCTTCTATGCGAACAACCTGTAAGGCATCCGAACCGGCGAACCTTCCCGGTCAGAGCACTAGGTCGTGTTTTTTGGATCCTTCCGGGCTCGCGTCCACCAGGCTTCCTCTCGCCGCGCCTCTGCGCTCGTGAAGCACAACCAGGCTGAACTTCGCACATCGTCTTGCGAGAGATCGCCTGGACGGCCGCTCGCCGACCCGAAAACCTCCAAAAAACACTCCCTAGAGGTGGGGTGCTGTGACGCGGCCCGGATCGGCGCCCTGGTGCGCGGGCACTGGAACATCGAAGCCTGGCACCACGTCAAGGACGTCTCGTTGGGCGAGGACGCCTGCAAGGTCCGCTCCGGGCACGCCCCCGACAACCTGGCCGCGCTGCGCGCTCTCGCATTGGTGTTCTTGAGCCGGTTGGGGCAGGACTCCGTGCCCGACGCTATCCGGTGGGTGCCATATGAGGCGTTCACCCGCCCGCTGGATGTCATCGGGCTCCCGTGACCAGTACGAACATCGTCACTCGCCGAGAATGAAGCAGCCGTGGATCTTGACCGGGCCGCCGGATCCACCGGGCGTCTTCCCTCCGCACACCCTTCTCGTCACGCACCCGGGCACGCCCGCACCGCTGCCGGGCCGGAAGGTCCGGGCGCCGGTGTCGCGCCACCGCGGGTAGGCGTGCAGATGCGCGCCCTGGTCGCGGGGCCCCGCAGATACGGACTGGCCACCACACAAGCGTCATGGCATGATGCGACGCATGTTCATCGACAGAAAGGCCCATGCCGCGTAGACGGCCGGGCAGACTGCGCGCCGAGAACCATCCCCGGGCGCGCAGAGAACAGAAGAGGTTGCCGGCGATCAACGGCCTGTCCTCCAAGACGATGGCCGAGATCCGGCGGATCGAACACCGTCACCCGCAGCTATGGCCGGGAATCATCAACGAGGCACTCCCTTACTGGGAGAGGTACGCCCGAGACCCCAGGCAGGCGCCATGGGACGATCACCTGTATTCCGGCTCGTGGTACTGCTGCTGGGAGTGCTGCGGCAGTCCGCTGATGGCCAAGGACTTTCTCGACGCTCTGGTCCACGCCATGCGGACCGGACCGGCACGTGAGTTGCGCATCCGCCTGCGACACGCGGACGAACTCCACGGCCTCCCGTTCCCTTGACACCCGAGGCCATGAGTGCCATTCAGGCCCGCCGCGGCGTCCTCAGGCCTCGCCGTAGAAATGCTCCAGCTCCCGGTCCAGCCGTGCCAGGTCCGGGTGCTCGCAGAACACCGACCCGGCCCACCGTGACCGGGCGACCTCCAGGGGCACGACCGCCGCCGCCGTCACCCGCTCACCGACGCGGTTCTGCGCCTGGCGGATGCGCTCCATCGCCGGTCCCAACTGGGCCCACAGGAACGGCGCCACCCGCTGGTCCTGTTCGGCGTCCCCCTGACCCGACAGGGTGTCCCGCACCATGCGTGCCGCCTCCTCGGCGTCCACGCCGTAGGCGTCCGCCACACAGCGGGCGGCTCTCTCCCGGTCCGACGCGCTGAACAGGTCCGGCATGATCGTCCTCCTCGACACTCTCTCCCGCGTGTACCGCGGCCCCGCGCCGTGCGCGCGCCCCTCTGCTCGCGGCGGCGGCAGGACCGCGATCCGAGCCGCGGTACGCCCTCTTCCCAGAAGTAGCACGGCACCGGGTCGGAAGTGGTCAAGTCCGGGTGATTGGAGAGCCTGTTCCTGCTGTCGGGCCCCCGGACGGACAGGGGGCCGGGGTGGCCGCGCCAAGGGCCACGGATCAGCCGGTGCGCTCCGATGCCGGACACACACCGCCATGGATGAGCGTGATCACATGAACACGCTCAGCTATCGTTGCTGGTGCGGGCGTGTCCTGGTGTGGGCGGTCACCGTGACCCCGGCGGCCCCCACCGCGACCGGTCCCGTCCGATCCCCTGAACGGAGAGCGTGCGCGTTGCTGACCTACATCCTGCGTCGTCTGGGCGCCGGCCTCCTGCTGTTGGCCGTGGTCACCCTGGTCACCTTCGCCATCTTCTACGTGGTGCCGCGGTGGGCGGGGCGGACCACCGAGCAGCTGGCGACCATGTACGTGGGCCGCGCACCGACACCCGAGGCGATCCAGGCCACCATCGAACGGCTGGGCCTGGACAAGCCCGTCATCGTGCAGTTCGGGGAGTTCGTCCGGGGCATCTTCCTCGGAGCCAGGTACCAGTTCGGCCGGGAGACCATCGAGTGCTCCGCGCCGTGCTTCGGCTACTCCTTCCAGAGCTACCAGGAGGTGTTCCCCGAGATCCTGGCCCGGCTGCCGGTGACGGCCTCGCTGGCTCTGGGCGCGGGTGTCATCTGGCTGGTCGGCGGCATCCTGGTCGGGGTGGTGTCGGCGGTGTGGAAGGGCAGCCTGTTCGACCGACTGGCGATGGCCGTCGCCCTGGCGGGGGTGTCGCTGCCCATCTTCTTCACCGGTCTGCTGGCCCTGGCGTTCCTGGTGCACGCCTGGGGGCTGTTCGCCACGCCCGGCTACGTCCCCTTCACCGAGGACCCCCTGGGGTGGGCGGAGGGGTTGTTCCTGCCGTGGCTGACCCTGGCGTTCCTGCACGCGGCCATGTACGCGCGCCAGACCCGGGCGGGCATGTTGGAGACCCTCGGCGAGGACTACATCCGCACCGCCCGCGCCAAGGGGCTCAGCGAGTGGAGGGTGGTGCTCAAACACGCGCTGCGTCCCACGCTCACCCCCATCGTGACGATCTTCGGCCTGGACCTGGGCCTGGTGCTGGGGGGTGCGGTCCTGACCGAGCAGGTGTTCTCGCTGAACGGGATCGGCCGGTACGCGGTGAACGCGATCACCCAGAGCGACCTCCCGGTGATCCTGGGGGTGACCCTGTTCGGGGCGTTCTTCATCGTCGTCTGCAACCTGATCGTCGACCTGGTGTACCCGCTGATCGACCCGCGCGTGCGCATCCGCGGCTAGCCGCCCCGGTGGAGAAGCAGTTCCCCGACCCGTCGGACCGAGAGAGTAGAGGCGTCCCCTATGAGTGAGTCCGCACCGTCCTCCGCGGAGGCCGTCGTCCGGGTGGACGATCTGCGGGTGGTGTTCCCGACCATGGACGGCGACGTCCGGGCGGTCGACGGGTTGTCGTTCGAGGTGCCCGCCGGCGGCGCCCTCGGCATCGTGGGCGAGTCCGGTTCGGGCAAGAGCGTGACCTCGCTGGCGCTGATGGGCCTGCACCGGGGCAGCCGGGCGCGTATCACCGGTGCGATCGAGGTCGTGGGCCAGGACGTGGTCTCGGCCTCGGACAAGCAGCTGCGGCGCATGCGCGGCAACGACATCGCCATGGTGTTCCAGGACCCGATGCAGTCGCTGCACCCGCAGTACACGGTCGGCAACCAGCTGGTGGAGGCGCTGCGCGTGCACCGGCCGCAGGTCTCGCGCGCGGCGGCGCGCGAACGGGCCGTGGAGTCGCTGGAGCGTGTGGGTATCGCGCAGGCATGGAAGCGGATCAACTCCTACCCGCACGAGTTCTCCGGCGGTATGCGCCAGCGCGTGCTGATCGCGATGGGGCTGATGTGCGACCCCAGGGTGCTGCTCGCGGACGAGCCGACCACCGCCCTGGACGTGACGGTGCAGGCGCAGATCCTCGACCTGTTGGACGAGCTGCGGCGCGACCTGGACATGGGGCTGATCCTGGTCTCGCACGACCTGGCCGTGGTGGCCGGTTCGGTGGACGAGGTCGTGGTGATGCGCCACGGCGTGGCCGTGGAGCGCGGTGGCGTGCGCCGGGTCCTGTCCGCCCCCGAACACCCCTACACGCAGGAACTGCTGGCGGCGGTGCCGCGCGTGGAGGTCTCCCGCGCCCAGCGGCGGGCGCGCGACCGCTCCGACCGGGCCTCGCGGGCGCGTGCGGAGCAGCGCCGGCGCCCGTCGGGGGCGACCGCGGACGGAGAGGGCAAGCAGCAGGAGGCCTTCGACGCGTTCGCCCCGGCCCGCGAGCCCGAGCGGGGCGAGGTCCTGCTGCGGGTGGAGGAGGCCTCGCAGCGCTTCAAGGTGCGCGGCGGGATGTGGGGCCGGTCCACGGACTTCTGGGCGGTCAGGGGTGTGTCCTTCGATCTGTACCAGGGGGAGACGCTGGGGGTCGTGGGGGAGTCCGGTTCGGGTAAGAGCACGTTGTCGCGGATGGTGATGCGTCTGTTGGAGCCCACCCGGGGCCGGGTGGAGTTCGAGGGGCGCGATATCACGCACATGTCCGAGCGGGCGCTGCGTCCGTTGCGCCGTGATGTGCAGATGGTGTTCCAGAACCCCTACTCCTCGCTCAACCCGCGTCTGACGGTGGGGGACGCGATCGGTACCGCTCTGCGGGTGCAGGGGGAGAGGGACGGCAAGAAGGTGCGCCGTCAGGTGCAGGAGCTGTTGGAGCGGGTGGGGTTGGAGCCCAACCACTACAACCGTTTCCCGCACGCGTTCTCGGGTGGTCAGCGTCAGCGGATCGCGATCGCGCGGGCGTTGATCCTCAAGCCGAAGCTGATCATCTGTGACGAGCCGGTGTCGGCGTTGGACGTGTCGACGCAGGACCAGGTGCTGCGCCTGTTGTCGGAGTTGCAGGACGACTTCGGTCTGACCTACATCTTCGTGGCGCACGACCTGGCGGTGGTGCGCCAGGTCAGCGACCGCGTCGCCGTGATGCGCTCCGGCGAGGTGGTCGAGTCCGGCGACAGCGACTCTGTGTACGAGAACCCGCAGAGCGAGTACACGCGCCAGCTGCTCACGGCGGCGCCGGTCCTGGACCCGGACGAGGCCCGCCGCCTGCGCGCCGAACGCGTGGAGAAGCGCGCCAGGGGCGAGGCCGCCTGAGGGCCTGCCCGGGCCGCGCGGACGGCTGATCGACAGCGCACGGTGGCGCCGTGGGGGACTCCCCCCACGGCGCCACCGTCGTCTGCGACTCACCCCCGACCGGTGGCCGCCGCGGCGAACAGGTCCGCCATCTGGCGGGCGTAGGCCGCGTGCTCCTCGGCGGGACGCCGCTCCACGGCCCGGGGGGCGGAACCGAGCGCGGCGAACAGGGCGTCGGTGAACACCTCGGGGTCGAAGGACCGGAACTCTCCGTGGCGCTGGCCCTCGGTGAGGAAGGCGACCAGCTCGGCGCGGCCCGCGTCACCTTCCCGGGCGACGTGCTCCTGGAGCGCGGGCGGGAGGGGCGCGGAGACCACCTCCCGGCGCGCCGCCATCTCCCGGGGGTGGCTCGCGCAGTGGGTGATGTGGCCGGTGACGATCCGGCGCAGCCCGTCCTCGAAGCCCTCCAGCGGTTCCGGGCCTCCCTCCATCGCACGGTCCAGGCGGCTCTCGATGTGGGCGAGAACCTCCCTGATCAGCTTCTCCTTCGTCTTGAAGTGGTACGTGATCAGCCCCGGGCTGATCGAGGCCCGTGCGGCGATGCGCACGAAGGACGCCCGTGAGTACCCCTCCTCGGCGATGGCCTCGATCGCCGCCGTGACGATCTGTTTTCGGCGGGCGCCTTCGATGAAGGACCGCTCTCCGTCCGGGCTCTCGACTGGTTGCATGTACAGAATCCTATATGGTCGACTAGGATTCTGCTGAACACCTGGAGAGAGGACGTCGAGCACCAGTGACGAACGACCGCTTACTCGCCCTGACCGGAGCGACAGTGCTCGTCGGCGTTTCCCTGGCCCCGCACCGGGAGTGCACCGTTCTGATCGGGGGCGGCCGGGTCCGCGAGGTCGGCACCGAGGTGCGGGTCCCCGCCGCCGCCCGAATCCTGGATCTGACCGGCCACACCGTCCTGCCCGGCCTGATCGACACCCACGTCCACCTGGGCGCGCCCGAGACCGGGCCCCGCCGCCCCGGCGCCCCGGCGGGAGCCCCCGGTCCCGAGGCGGGCGGGGCGGTACGGAGAGCCGGGGCCGGTCTCGCGGGTCGGCTCGTGGCCGGAACCGCCCAGGTCCGGGCGGTGGCCGACCGGATGCGCTTCCACCCCCGCAAGCGCCGCGCGTTCCTCGGCCACGGGGTCACCACCGCGTGCAGCCTGGGCGACGACAACGCCTGGGCACACGACTTCCGGCAGCGGACGGCGGAGGGCCGCCTGGCGGGGCCGCGGCTGCTCATCGCCGGACCGCTCTTCACCGCCCCGGGCGGGCACCCCGTCGCCACCCTGGGCGCCGATCCCGGCGCCGACTGGGTCCGGGTGCCCGCCGACCCGGAGCAGGCCCGCGACCAGGTCGCGGCGCTGGCCGGCGGCGACGACCCCGTGGACGTGATCAAGGTCGTCCAGGACCGTGGCGACCCCCGCCGCCGGAGCCTGGAGCCGATCGCACCGAGGATCCTGGCGGCGATCGCCGACGAGGCACACCGCCATGGCACACCCCTCGTCGCCCACTGGGGGACGGTGGAGGACCTGGCCGAACTCCTCGACGCGGGGGTCGACGTGCTCCAGCACCTCGAACCCCGCGGGCCCCTCCACGGGTGGCCGCCGCACCTGCTCGACGCCATGGTCGGGGGCGGCGTCGCCCTCGCCCCGACACTGGCCGTCACCGAGGCACTGCTGGACGACGCCACCGCCGCGTCCCTGCGCGCGCGGGTGGCCGACTTCCTCGACGCGGGCGGAACCCTCCTGGCGGGCAGCGACGCCGGGATGCCCGCGGTGCGGGCGGGCGCGGGCCTGGTCCGCGAGATCGAACTCCTGGCCTCCTGCGGACTGACCCCGCGCCAGGCGCTCACGGCCGCCACCTCGGCGGCGGCCGGCGCACTGGGAGCCCACCACCTCGGCGCGGTCGAACCCGGCCGCGCCGCCGACCTGCTCGCCGTGCGCGGGGACCCGCTGACCGGCCTCGACGCGCTGCGCGAGGTGGCGGTGGTACTACGTGACGGACAAACCGTCGTCGACCGGACCCGAGAGAAGGCGTCATGAGCGCTGAGCGCGCAACCAACCAGCCGTCCGTCGTCCGCGAGGGCGCGGTCACCCACGTGCTGCTGTGGACCGGTTTCCCGCTCCTCGGGGCGGCTGCGGGCTGGGTCCTGTCCCTGGTGCCCGGGTGGCTGGGGCTGCTTCCGGGGTGGGCCGCGGCGCTCCCCCTGCTGCCGGGCCCGGAGCAGATCGACGCCCTCGCCGGGCTGACGGGCCCCGTCCTCACGACCGCCCTGGTCGTCGCCGGCGTCGCGGCCGGGGGAGTGCTGGCACTGCTCTCCTACAACGACATGGTCGCGGTGGAGGTCGACACCGAGGGGGTGCGGATCACCCGGCCCGGGAAGAGGTCGGAGTTCGGACGGGACCGGGTCGCCGCGGTCTTCCTGGACGGCAAGGACCTGGTGGTTCTGGGCCCCGACACCGCGGAACTCGCCCGGGAGCGCACCGACCACGGCGCCGGCCGACTCCGTGCGGCCTTCGAGGCGCACGGCTACCGGTGGTGCGACGCCGACCCGCACCGGGACGCGTTCCAGCGCTGGGTGGACGGGATGCCCGGTCTCGAACAGCACGCGCAGGCGGTCCTGAGGGCACGCCGGACGGCGTTGGAGGCCAAGGACACCGACGACGGCGCGGAGCTGCGCGCCGAGCTCGCCCGGCTCGGCGTGGTCGTGCGCGAGGAGGGCCACCGGCAGTACTGGCGCCCGGTGCCGCGGGGCGGTGCCCAGGACGGGTGACCGCCGCGGCGCGCGGTCGGAGCGGGGCGAGGTCGGCCGTCGTCGTGGGCCGGACAACTCGGGAATGAAAACGGTTATCATTGGCTTGTACGACGTGACCATCCCGAGGAGGCATCCATGGCACGCAACGAGGTCCGCCCCATCATCAAGCTCAAGTCCACGGCGGGCACGGGCTACACCTACGTGACCCGCAAGAACCGGCGCAACACACCGGACCGGCTCACCCTGAGCAAGTACGACCCCCGGGCCCGCCGCCACGTGGAGTTCCGCGAGGAGCGCTGACCCGGCAGGGGCACCCGCAGCGCCGCCACGGTCCGCCCCTCCCGGGGCCGGGACCCGAGACACCGCCAGGAGGCACGCATGAAACCCGGAATCCACCCCGCCTACGGGCCCGTCGTCTTCCGCGACCGCGCGGGGGACTTCTCCATCCTCACCAGGTCCACCGCCACCAGCGAGAAGACCATCGAGTGGAGTGACGGCAACACCTACCCGCTGATCGACGTCGAGATCTCCAGCGCCAGCCACCCCTTCTACACCGGCAACGCCCGGGTGGTCGACACGGCCGGCCGCGTGGAGCGCTTCCAGCGCCGCTACCAGCGCAAGGGCTGACACACGCACACGGCGGGGCACACACCCCGCCGTCCGACCCACCCCCGACAGAAGAACGAGGACAGGGCCGATGGCCGTACCCAAACGCAGGATGTCGCGGTCCAACACCCGCACGCGCCGTTCCCAGTGGAAGGCGGTCACCCCCGACCTGGTGACCATCACCCTCGGAGGGCGTGAGTACCGGGTGCCGCGCAACCTCGTCCGCGCCTACCAGCGAGGGCTGATCCCCCCGCCCGTGTGACCGGAGGGCGCGCACGACCGCCGCCGCGCGCCGGGACGACCACGGCCCCGGCGCACGGCGCGCCCTCTCAGAGCACGCGGACGACGTGCTTGCCCCGGACCCCTCCCGCCTCCAGGGCCCGGTGCGCGGCGGCCACGTCCGAGAGCGGGTGCACCGTGTCCACCACGGGGCGCAGGGCGCCCTCCTCCACGTACCGGGTCAGGTCGGCGAACAGCGCGTGCTTCGGCTGCCCGCTGAAGAACCGCACCCGCCGCGAGCCGAACACGTACGAGGCCAGCACGTAGCCCACCGAGGCCGCCGAGTCGAAGGACAGCCCGACCATGCGCCCGCCGGGAGCGAGCAGCCGCCGGTAGGCGGCCAGATCCGAACCCGCGGTGTCGACGATGACGTCGAACCTCCCCAGGTCGGAGGGGGACGTCGTGGCGTAGTCGAAGGCCTCCTCGGCGCCGAGCTCGCGGACCAGATCGAGGTTGCGCGCGGACGCGAGTCCGGTGACGCGCCCGCCCATCGCCTTCGCGAGCTGCACCGCCGTGTTGCCCACGCCGCCGCTCGCACCTCGCACCAGCACCCGTTCCCCCGGCCTGAGGCGGGCCTTGTCCCGCAGCGCGGTGATCGAGGTCGTACCCACGGGCAGCGCCGCGGCCTCGACCAGGTCGACGCCCGCCGGCGCCAGGGACAGCTGTCGGGGCGGCACCGCCACGTACTCCGCCGCACTGCCGAACCCCATGTTCGGCATCAGGCCCCACACCCGGTCGCCCACCCGGTAACCGGTCGCCCCCGGGCCGGTCGCGGCGACCTCGCCGGTGAAGTCCAGGCCGATCCTCTTGGGGAACCTGCGGCCCGTCACCCACCGGAGCCCGCCCGAGCGCAGCAGCAGCTCGCCCCCGTTCACGCTGACGGCGTGGACCCGCACCAGCAGCTGCCCGGGGCCGGCGACCGGGGCAGGGACCCGGCCCTCGTACAGCACCTCCGGGGGGCCGTAGCCGTCGTACAGGGCTGCTCTCATCAGGCTCACTGGTTCCATCCCTCGCTCTTTCGGCAGGGCGGGGCCGATCACCCGCGCCATGTGGGCAGGGTCGCCCGCTTCTCTTCCACGCTAGTGCGCTAAACGGGCAGCATCATCCGTTTGGCGTAAAGTGAGAGGCATGGCAGCTCAGAGCTCTCGGATAGCGCCCACCGGTGTCCCCACCCCGCAGGACCCCCCGGCCGAAGAGGCGGGAGCGCCTGGTTCCCGTGGACTCCCGCCCGACGAGAGGCGCGGGCTGCGGTCCGACGCGCGGCACAACCGCCACCGCATCGTGGAAGCCGCCCGGGAGGCGTTCTCCGAACGCGGGATCGACGTGCCGATGGTCGCGATCGCGCGTCGTGCGGGGGTGGGCACCGCGACCCTGTACCGCCGCTTCCCGACCAGGGAGTCCCTGGTCGCCGAGGTCTTCGCCGACGAACTGGCCGAATGCGCCGGAGTGGTGCACGAGGCACTCACCGACCCCGACCCCTGGCGGGGCTTCTGCTCGGTGATCACCAGGGTGTGCGCCATGCAGGCGGCCGACCGGGGGTTCACCGAGGCCTTCCTGGCGGCCTTTCCCGACTCGGCCGATGTCGGGGAGCAGCGCGCACGCGCCGAGGACGGCTTCGCCGAGCTCGTCCGCAGGGCCAAGGAGTCGGGGCGGTTGCGCGCCGACTTCGCCCGGGAGGACCTCGTGCTGGTGCTCCTGGCCAACGGCGGAGTCGTCACGGACACGCGGGCGACGACCGAGGCCGCCTCGCGGCGGCTGGTCGCCTACCTGCTCCGGTCCTTCGAGAGCGCCCCCGGCGCCGGAGTCCTGCCGCCGGCGCCGCCGATCGGCCTGGGCCAGTTGTACCGAGTGCCCGGAAACTGACGCCTCCCGGGGCGGGCGTCCCGAACCGGTCGGACGAAACGCCCCCACTCCTGACAGCCGAATCTTCGCTGGTCGGGCAGGCTTGGACCCGTGACCACCCGAAGCGACTCGGAGGCCCCCGCCCCGGGCCCCGGTACCGCGCGCACCCCGCGCAGACCCGTCGATCTCCTCCTGGGAGCGGCGGGCCTGTTGCTGGTGGCGGCGATCATGCTCGCCGTCAGCGTGGCCACCGGCAGCGACGACGCGGCCGACCCCGTCCGCCTCCGCTCCCTCCTGCCCCCCAGCCTGCTCTTCCTCGTCGCGGTGGGCGCCAACCTGGTGCTCATCGTTCTGGTCTGTTACGTCGTCCTGCGCATCCTGTTCACGGGCAGGCTCCGGGACCTCGCGCGCGTCATGGCCGCGGGAATCTCCGCCTACGCGCTCGCCGCCCTCATCAACGCGGCCCTTCTCAGCCTCCTCAGCCCCGACCAGGTCCCCAACACCCTCACCGTCTCCCCCGACGACGTCTTCCCCAGCGCCACCCTCGGATACGTGGCGGCGGTCATCGCTTTCCTGCGCACCATGCCCACGGGCCTGCCGCGCACCCGCTCGGTTCTGTGGGCGGGGAACACCACCGTCGCGGTCTGCTCCCTCCTGGCCGGGGTCACCAGCCTGCTCGCCCTCGTCCTCACCGTCCTGGTCGGCATGATCTGCGCCTTCCTCACCTGGTACGCGATCGGCGCGGGCAGTCCCTCCCCGGCCGACCACGGACTCCTGTACGCCGAGCTGAGCCGTTTCGGCATGACCGCTGCCACGGTCGCCCAGGCGGGTACCGACCGGGAGGGCAACCCCCGCCACCTCGCCGAACTCGCCGACGGCAGCCGGGTGGAGGTCACCGTGCTCAGCTCGGAGAACACCTCCGGGTTCTGGCGGCGCCTGCGCGACATGGCGTTCCTCCGCGGCCCCGTCGCCCCCCGGATGCTCTACGGCGTGCGCCGCCGGGCCGAGCACGCCGCGCTGATGAGCTACTCCGCCCGCGACGCGGGGGTGACCGTCCCCCGGGTCCTGGCCGTCGGCGAACTCGGCCCCGGCACGGTCGTCCTGGTCCGCGAACTCCTTGAGGTCCGGCCCCTGGACGAGCTGGGCGAGGAGGCCCTCACCGACGGCCTCCTCGACCTGTGCTGGAGCGAACTCGGAACCCTGCACCGCCACCGCGTCGCCCACGGCGGGCTCACGGGTGCCACGGTCGGGGTCCTGGACTCCGTTCCCGAAAGGGCGGGGTTCACCGGCATCGACCGGGGCGCGGTGGCGGCGCCGCAGATGAAGATCTCCCTCGACCACGCCGCCATGGTCACCCTGCTGGCGATGCGGGTCGGCCCAGAACGCGCGGTGGACTCGGCCGTGCGCTCCCTCGGGGGCCCCGCCACGGCGGCGATCCTGCCGTTCCTGCAACCCCCCGGACTGCCCTACCCGCTGCGCGCGGGCCTGCGCGCCGACCGCGGGCTCCTGGGGCGGCTGCGCGAGCGCATGGCGGAGCTCGCCCCCGAGGCCACCTTCGAACCGGTCCGCCTCGAACGCATGCAGCCCCGCACGATCGTCAGCGTCGTCATCGCGACCGCCGTCGGACTGGTGCTCCTGTACCAGCTCACCGGCGTCGACTTCGGCACGATCGGTCGGGCGGACCCGCGGTGGGCGGTCGCCGCCTTCGCCATGTCCACGGTGTGCATGATCGCCGCCGCTATGGTCCTGGTCGGGTTCGTGCCCATCCCGCTGCCCTGGTGGCGCACGGTCATGGCCCAGTACGCGGCGTCGTTCGTGCGGATCGCCGCACCGGCCGGGCTCGGGTCGATCGCGGTCAACACCCGGTTCGTCACGAGGGCGGGCGCCCCCACCTCGCTGGCTCTGTCGGCCGTGGGCCTCACACAGCTGGTCGGGTTCCTCCTCCACGTGCCGCTGCTGCTGGTGTGCGCCTACCTCACCGGCACGTCGTACTGGACGGGCTTCACCCCGTCGCCGACCGTCGTCGTGATCAGCGTCGTGGGGACCGCCGCGGTCGCCGTGGTCCTGCTGTCGCCACGCATGCGCCGGGCCATCGCCTCCCGGACCCGCCCCTACCTGCGGGGGGTGCTGCCACGACTGCTGGACATGTTCCAGAGCCCGGCCGGCCTGCTCCTGGGCTTGGGCGGGACGGTGCTGCTGACCGTGGCGTTCGTGCTGTGCCTGTACTTCTCGGTGGCGGCCTTCAGCCCGCCGGGGACGTACGTGAGCCCGGTCGCGGTCGCCGTGGTCTTCCTGGCGGGCAACGCGATCGGCTCGGCCGCGCCCACCCCGGGAGGGTTGGGCGCGGTCGAGGCGGCGCTGATCGGCGGGCTCACGGCCGTGGCGGGTGTGACCGCGGCCGTCGCGCTGCCCGCCGTGCTGCTGTTCCGGCTGCTGACCTTCTGGTTTCCGGTCCTGCCGGGCTGGGCGGCCTTCAGCCACCTCCAACGCCGTGAGGCGATCTGACCCGGTCACCACGGCCGGGGCCGTGCGGGAACCTTTGCCGGCGGGCACGGATAGCCTGGGCGGAGAAGAGTCGGCACGGGTGGTGCGCGGCACGGTCCGCTTCCGCCGCCGCGGCCCGCCGGAGGCGGGGAGAGGGGCCGGCACTCCGCGGCCCCACGCCTGGAAACGGCTGGTTCTGGCAGGTCAGGCCAGTGATCCCATCATGTGCCGTTTGTCACTGACAGGCGTCGACACGGGTAACCCTGAATTAAGATCGGGAAAATAGGAAATTCGGGTGGCGGGTCGGGTTCGCCCCGGCCCCGCCCGCAGCACCGTACCCGTGAGGATCCCCTGTCATGCGCCGCACCGCCATCGCCGCCCCCGCCACCGCAGTCCTCCTGGCGGTGGCCGCCTGCGGCGCCCCGTCCGAGAACGCCGCCGAGTCCGACAGCGGCGAGGACACCCTCGTCGTCGGCGCGACGGCCGTTCCCGCCGGGGACGTCCTGGAGTTCATCGACGCCGAGCTGGCGGAGGGGGCCGGACTGGACCTGGAGATCGTCGAGTACTCCGACTACATCGCCCCCAACGCCGCACTCGACGAGGGCCAGCTGGACGTCAACCTCTACCAGCACGCCCCCTTCCTCGACGAGTTCAACGAGGGCAACGGCACCGACCTGGTCCCGGTCCAGGAGATCTACCTGCCCCCGCTGGGTCTGTACTCCACCGAGGTCGACGAGGTCCAGGACCTGGACGAGGGCGCGGAGGTCGCGCTCCCCAACGACCCCACCAACGAGTTCCGGGCGCTCCTGTTGCTGGAGGAGGGCGGCCTGATCACCCTCGCCGAGGGCGTCGACGAAGCCACGTTCTCGCTGTCCGACATCGAGGAGAACCCCAAGGACCTGGAGTTCCGCGAGGTCGAGGCCGCGCAGCTGCCCCGCTCGCTGGACGACGTGGACGCCGCGATCGTCAACAACAACTACGCGCAGGAGGCCGGCCTGGACTTCGAGGAGGACAGCATCCTCCTGGAGCAGGTCGAGGGGAACCCGTACGTGAACGTCCTCGCGGCCCGCGCCGACAACGCCGACGACCCGCGCGTGGCCACCCTCGTGGACCTGCTCACCTCCGAGGAGACCGCCGCGTTCATCGAGGAGAAGTACGAGGGCAGCGTCATCCCCGTCACCGGCAACTGACGCAGGGTGGCCGCGCGCCCGGTCGGCAGCGCTCCGCAGCCCACCGCACGGCCGCCCCACGCGCGAGCGTGGGGCGGCCCTCGGCCGTTGTCACCACCGGCAGCTTGGATGACGCCAAGAACACCGAGAACGCCACCCAACCCCTGCC
>NZ_JBHXQY010000025.1:16035-67245 GCF_042716955.1 Nocardiopsis sp. NPDC058631
GCCCGTGGGAGTCAAGGGCCGCTGACCGGCGGCGCCCCGGGATCGGGGGCCGGGCGGGGGGGGGGGGGGGCCCACACCCCCCCCACCCCCCCCCCCCGCCCGCCGGCCGACGGGGACGCCCCCCCCCGCCGGGCCCCCCCCCGCGCGCGGGGGGGGCGGCCGTCGGCCGTTGTCACCAGCGGCTGCTTGGATGACGCCATGACCACCGAGAACGCCACCCTCCCCCTGCCCGGCATCTCTGTCCTGCGCGACCTCGGGCGCTCCGCGGCCCTGCTGGAGTTCCTCGTCGCTCCCGACAACCGCTTCCCCACCCACGGCTTCCAGGCCGGCGGGCTGCCCGGATGGGACCTGATGACCTTCGACAACGGGGGAGGGGACGGCTACGCCATCGCACTGTCGCCGACCGCGGCCCTGATCCGCTGCTTCGACCACGAGTCGGCCATGAGCCCCTACGCCAACGACGGTGAGATCTGGCCGGGGGTGGCCGACCCGGTGCCCGCCGAGTTCGTGCCGCTCCTGTCCGCACCGGAGTTCGTGGGCCCGGACGAACCGGAGGTCACCGCGCTCCTCTGGCGCGGCGCGGGCGACGATTCCTGGCGTACCGGGGCCGTCGAGTTCCCGGACGAAGACCCGGACGCCGACGGCGCGGGGTGGCTGCTGGACAGGCTGTACGCCGAGGATCCCGCGCTGGAGTTCTGCCACCACTTCAACCGCGACTACCGGCGGGACCTCGACCTGGCCGCCGTGCGGCGGGTCTTCGCGGGCGGGCCGCTCACGGCGGAGGTGGTCGCCGGGATCAACACGGACCAGGACCCGGAGACCCTGTTGCGCAGGGCCTCCGAGCTCTGACCTCGTCACGGTTCACAGGAGGGGCGTCCGGCCCCGGACGCAGGTCAGCCCTTGAGGGCGGCGGCGAAGAAGTCGAGCGAGCGGTCGACCTCGCCCAGGGAGGGGCCCCGGTTCAGGTGGCCGTGCGGCATCCCCGCCGCGACGAAGGTCCGGTGGGGGACCCCTGCCTCCTCCAACTGCCTGGCGAGGAGTTCGCCGGAGGGGCGCAGGTCGTCGTACTCGGACAGCACGAAGCTGGTCGTGGGGAGGCCGGTCAGGTCCGCCGCCCCGGGCATCGCGTCGGACGGGAGCCCGCCCACGCGCCCCACGTAGTTGCGCACCATGCCCTCGATCGACTCGGGGGTGAACCGCAGGAGCGGCGGCAGGGTGTCCATGCGGGCTGCGCTGTCCGCGTCCAGCGCCGGGTTCGGGAAGTGGAGGAACGGGTAGGCGAGCAGGACGGAGTGCGGCAGGGGCCGGCCCCGGTCGCGCAGACGCAGCGCCGTGGACAGGGCCAGGGCGGAGCCCGCGCTCGCACCGCCGATGGCGACGGCGCCCTCCTCCGCCCAGCCGGTCCCGGCCAGCCACGTCCACGCGGCGTACGCGTCGTCGACGGGAACCGGGTAGCGGACGCCGTCCACGGCGAGGCGGTAGTCGACGGAGACGACCAGTGCCCGCGCGCGGACGGCCAGTTCGGCGCTGACCGTGTGCGCCTCCGGCATGTCCAGGTCGCCGTGCACGAAGCCGCCACCGTGCAGCCACATCAGGGCGCGGCCGTCGGTCTCCTGCGGGCGGTAGATCCGCACGGGGACCCCTCCGTGTGGGCCGGGGACGGTGCGGTCCTCGACCGAGACGTCCGGCAGCACCCACTCGGCGGGATCGCGCTGGTACTCGGCGAACCGGCTCAGAGCCTCCGGATCGGCCCGGAGGGCGTCCCGGTCGCCGAGGCCCGTGAGGAGGTGGAGCCTGTCGGCCAGGTAGGGGTCGAGGGTCATGCCGTCTCCGAGCTCTCGGGTCAGTGGGTCAGGGGCGTGCTCCGCGCAACCGGTGGGGGAGTGCTCGGGACGCGCGCGGGAGGAGCGTGTCCGCGGCACACACGGCCGCGCGGTGGGTCGCGGTGATCCTGTCATACCTGGTGCGTGGGTCCACGAACCACTCGGTGGTTCGTGGACCGGGCCATGCGCCCCCGGGGGAGCCGGGCGGGGACACTCGTACCCATCGGCGCCCCGGCGCTGCCGGGCCCCGTCACCGCTGTCCGAACTCCTCCGCGTGCGTGGCCGCGAGTCCCAACAGATCGTTGACCCGAACCAGTTGGTGGTCTCGGGCCAACAGGGTCTCGATGATGGCGGGCAAGGCGTCGACGGTCTGTGACCGCACCCCTCCACGTCGGGAGTGATGGTGCGCGGTCCGCCCGGGCCCAGGGTGGCCAGTGCCCTCGACAGGCCCGGGGAAGGATGGGAGGTCGGGCCCTGGCGGGGGAAGGGCGCGAACACCGCGAGGGCGGCGGCCACCGTCCACAGCTCGTGGAGCAGACCGTAGCCCGGCGCCCCCTCCAGGATGCGGCCCGTGGGCGAGTCCGCCCATCGGTCGAGTGACCCGCACAGGGTCCGCGTACTCGACGCCCGCCTGTCGTAGTTCGGCTCTGATCAGGGCCACGTGGTTCTCGTAGCGGTGTTCCCCGCTGTTCCAGCGGATTCCCGCGGCACGGGCACGGCGTCAACTCATGAACGGCACCAGTCCGGGCGCGTGCAGGAGGTCCCCGGACACGGCCTCTCCGGGACAACCGAGTCGAGCAGCCGGGCGAGCGCGGCCTCGCCCGCGTGCTTCCACGTGGGCTTGCCACCTGGAAGGCCCAGTTCTCCGGCGCGACCGATGTCGATGAGCACGAGGCAGCGCAGCAGCGCCCATCCCCGAGCCCGGCGGACCGCGGCCTCGTCGGCGCGGGCGTACGCGTCGAAGAACCGCTCGGCCGCGCCCGAGGGCAACAGGAGCCACGCCGCTGCGAGGTCGATCGCCGGATCACCGCAGGACAGGTCACCGAAGTCGATCACACCCGCCAGGGTCCCTTCGGAGACGACGACGTTCGCCGGGTGCAGGTCACTGTGGAGCCACACCGGCGGCCGGTTCCACACCGGGGCCGCGACCGCGTCGCTCCACACCTCTCGCATTCGGGAGATGTCGCGGCGGGTGGCCACGGCCCGCAGGTGCCCTTCGGCCGCCTCGGTGATGTCCGCCAGGGGGACACCGCGCCCCGGGCTGACAGGAGCGTCGTCGGGAGCCTCCTGATGGAGGGCGGTCAGGAAGCCCGCCAGGGCTTCGGCCGCGTGGGGTCCGCGGCCGACCGGGGCCCGGTCGGCCGGTTCACCGGCAACCCAGGTCGTGACGAGCCAGGTCTCGGGGAAGCTCGCGGACGGCGTCCCCAAACGCACGGGGACCGGGACGGGCAGCGGGAGGCGCGACGCCAGGCCCGGCAACCATCGGTGCTCGGTACGGAGCAGGGCGGGGGCACGCGGAGTGCGCGGCAGACGAACCGCCAGGTCCTCACCGAGGCGCCACATCCGGTTGTCCCAGCCGCCGTCCACAGGCCGCAGCTCCAGTTCTGCGAGATCCGGGTGTTGCGCGTCCAGCAGGGACCGCACCAGGGTCTCGTCGACCGTCGGGTCCTCCACGCGAAAGCCCTTCGCCTCGGTACCGAAGGCCGCCGCCGGCCACCCCTGCGCCGACGACGGACCAGTGACGCGGCCCAGCGTACCGAGGCCGCCCCGCCGTATGCGTCCGCCACCGCGTCGCACGACGTCCCCCGTGGGCCGGTTCGCCCCCGTCGGCGACGCCGACCACCTCGACGAGGTCTCCCTCGCCCCTGGCCGCCGGCTGGTGCAGGTTGCCCTCGATCCCCACCTCCAGGACGAGGCCGGGCGAGTGATCGTCCATCTGCCCCAGCACGTCCCGTCCAGGGGCCTGGCGCCGCGTAGGGATCGCGTCGCGCCCGTGGCGCTTGTGTTCCTGCGCCGACGGGGAGGACCGCGGGGCTCTCACGTGATGCCGAGCGCGGCCAGTGACACGACGGCCGATGTGGTGAGCAGCCCGAGGACGATGTGTTCGTACCGGGCGTGGCCGAAGCGGTGGAACGCCTGTGTTCCCGCGACCTGTCCCAACAGCGCTGCGCCGACGAGCGGCAACCAGAGGGGGTAGACCTCCCAGGCGCCCGTGACCAGGAGCGCTATGACACTGAGTGGCAGGCGCACCAGGGAGAGGGTGACGAGCGTGTCGCGCATGGTGTGCGGACTCAGGCCGCGGTGGACGAGGTAGTAGACGCTGGGCGGCCCTGCCAGGGACGTCGAGGTGCTCAACGCCCCTGACAGGAGCCCGGCCGGAGCCGCCCAGGCCGGCTTCAGGACGGTGCCGTCGTCACGGGAGAGGACCCTCAGGACCACTGCGGCGATCACGACGCACGCGACGAACACCTGGAGTCCGAGCACGGGTAGCGCCGTGAGCAGCCAGGCTCCCGCCAGCATCCCGGGGGCGGACCACAGCCCGAGGGCGAAGGTCTCCCGCATCGCGGGCTGTGGCAGGCTCCGTCGCATCGCCAGGATGGCGATGTCGCAGGCGGTGCCGGTGATCATGATGGTCGAGACGGCCTGGGGGCCACCGAGCGTCGCCGTGAGCAGCGGTGCGCTGAGCAGCGCGTAGCCGAACCCCGACAGGGACTGGACGGCGGCACTGAACAGGATCAGCGCGAACAGGCCCACGAACAGGGTGGTGTCATCGAGGTGGAGCAACTGCGCTCCGCTCGTATCCGCAGTCGGTCAGCAGATCCCCCGCGATGCTCTCGTACTGTGTCGTCCTCGCGTGTCCGAGTTCGTGTCGGAAGCGGCCCACGGAGCCCTGGGTGAGTTGCGCCTTTGTCTGTTCCGAGGCGGGGTGGGACCACGGGTTCCGGTGGAGGGGGTGCTCCAGTTCGTGGTGGCGGATCATGTTCGCCGACCATGGGATGTCGAGGAAGTCGCACATCCGGCGTGTGGCCGCCTCGGGGGAGCCGACCAGGTCCTCGTAGCGGACCTCAAGGTAGCGGCCGTCCGGGGCCCGGTGGCGTGCGAAGGTGATGATCTCCACCCAGTCCCGGGCCGCGATCTCGATGTTCTTGTGCCCCCAGTCGGGCACCGTGTTGAGGTGGGACGTGATGACGTCCCTGCCGTCCCGGACGATGTGGATGAAGCGCGCCCGCTGCCAGATCCTGGCGAACTCGTCCACGTCCTTGATCTTGCGCTGCAGCTTGATGCCCCACATCGTCGCTCCCTGCGCGCGGGCACGGGCCTCGCACAGGGCTCTGATCAGCTCACACCGCTGTGGGAGCGTGACAAGGTTGCCCCCGTCGTGGCCGAGCCGGTCGCGGATCGTGTCGGCCAGCTCGCCGTATCCGATTCCGAACCGTTCGCACTGCTTGACGAAGTGGGCGGAGTCGTACCAGTACGGATCCCCGCTGGAGGTGCCGGGGCCGACGGCTCGCGGGTCACGCGACCGCACCAGCTCGATCGCCTCCAGGACGTGTGTGCCGAGGTTCGGGGGTTCGACGAAGTCGAGTTCCGGGCCGACGCACAGGTCGGGGTGGGAGTTGAGGACGAGGCTGAGCAGTGTGGTGCCGGATCGGTTCTCTCCGCCGAGCAGTACCGGGTTCATCGTGCTCCCCCCTTCTTGTGGGCAGGTGTCACCTGCGCGGCGACCTTGGTGGTCCACCACATGTCCGCCACGGCGGGCGTCGCGTGGAAGTTGTCGGTGCAGAAGTCGGTGAACGGTTGCCGGAGCAAGTTGTCGCCGAGGGCGTCGGCGGGTGTCGTGAGGCCGGTCCCCGTCGTCCTCTCCGCAATCCTGCGGGCCGTCCGGACGGCGAGGCCCACGTGCTCCTCCGTCACCCCGACCCCGGGCAGGAGGGTGCCTCCGGTCCCCAGGAAGAGACCGGAACCGAGCATCGCCGGGTAGAAGTCGTCGGCGAGGTCGGTGTGGGCGAAGACCAGGTGGAGGATTCCGTCGTCCCACACCGCACACGCCGGGTACCCGGTGGTGGCGAACACGTCGTTGAGCCCGGACCCCAGGGTCGCGGTGGTGCGGTGCAGCCGTTCCGTCTCCTCGATGAGGAGGTCCATGGTCTCCAGCGCCACGACGAAGGGCGTTGTCTCACGGAGATAGGTGTTTCCGAGGTCGCTGGCCTCGTGGGCGTCGGCGACCCGTGGGCCGAGCAGCACGGCGGAGAGGGCGCTGCCGTTCGCGAGCCCCTTGCTGAGAACCGTGACGTCGGGCTTGGGGTCCAGGCGCGCCGTCAGCCCGCCCGGGCCGACGCGGAACCCCGTCATCACCTCGTCCAGGACGGCGACGGCGCCGAAGTCGTGCGTGATCGCGATCAACTGCTCCAGGTGCTCCGTCGGCATGACGTCGTGCTCGGGAGAGATGATGACGGCCGCGAGGTCGCCCGCGAACCTTCGGCAGAGTGCGAGCAGCTGGTCGGCGTCGTAGCCGAAGTGGTGGACGCGGGGATCGGACGCACGCTGTCGGGTGTCGCCCTGGTACTGCAGCTGCCAGTCGTGCCACCCGTGGTATCCGCTGGTGAGGACGGCGTCCTTGCCGGTCGCCACCCTGGACAGGCGCACCGCTGCGGTGGTCGCGCAGGAGCCGGTCCGCATGAAGGCGACCCTCTCGCTGTGCGGGAACAGGTCCAGGAGCCGTCGCGCAAGGTCGACACGGACCCTGCTCATGGTCCCCGGGAGGACGCCGCCTCCCTCGGTGAGGTGCCGGGTGACGGCTTCCACGATCCCGGGGTGTCCCATACCGAGGGGCGCGGCGCCGGTACAGGAGGTGAAGTCGACGTACGACCTGCCCTGGACGTCGACGAACGTCGCGCCCCGGCCCCGTTCCAGGAGCAACGGGTTCTTGCGGTCCGCGTCCCGTGTTCGCGTACAGGTGGTGTCGAGTGCTTCTCGTATTCCTTCCACAGGGTTCCCCTAGGTTTGCTGCGCGAGCTGCCTGCTGATGCGCAGTGCGTTGGCGATCAAGGTCATCGTCGGGTTGGCGGAGGCGGCGTACGGGAAATAGGCGGAGTCGGCGACATGGACGTTGTCGCATTGGTGCAGCCGTCCGTCGGGGTCGACCACCGAGGTTCTGGAATCCGTGCCGGCACGGCACCCGCCAGCCAGGTGCGCCATGCCCGTGGCGTTGAACTCCTCGTGGACCCGGACGCCGCGATCGATGTGTGAGAGCACGCCGGCCGCGACGGACCGAAGGGACCGCAGTCGGCGCCGGTCGACCTCGTGGGTCGTGTGTCTGATCACGACGTTGGGTCTCGTGGCGGAAGCCGGCCCCGGTGCCACGAAGTTCTCCGACATCGGTGCCTCCGATATGACGAAGTGCAGTCGAAGCGTGTCGGGCCGACCGGGGGCGGACGCGTCGTAGATGAAGCCGCCGGATCCGCCGTCGGGGAGCTGGTGGTAGAAGTCGGTGGTCGCGGTGGTGCTGAACAGGGTCGGGCTCTCACCCGTCAACGCCTGGGCCGGGGCGCGCACGTCGGCGTATCCGGTGAGCTTGAACTGGATGCCTCTCCCCACCTGGTCGTTCCCGTTGGCCAGTCCGCGTGGGTGGAGTCGGCTGGTGGAGCGCAGGAGCAGGGCGCAGCTGTTGAGCGCACCGGCCGCGATGACGAAGTGCCGCGCTCCGACGGTCGCTGGTCGGCCTTCGGCGGTGTCCATGCACTCGACTGAGCCGACCCGGCCCGTGGAGTCGATCCGGAGGGCCTCGGCGGTGACCGCGTGCGCCAGCCGCAGGCGGCGGTTCGGGCCGGATCCGAGCACGAGGGGGAGCAGTGATGCCTTCGCGCCGGTCTGGCAGTGGGTCTCGTTGCAGTGTCCGCAGTGTGTGCAGGCGGGACGCCGGGCGAAGGGACGGGAGTTGACGCCGAGGGGGGTGGGGAAGTGTCCGACTCCGAGTTCGTCGAAGGCCTCGTTGATGAGCGCGGCCCGCGCGCTGGTCCGGTGCGGGGGCAGGAACGGTGCGCACGAGGGCGGTTCGGTGGGGTCGAGGCCGGGGGCGCGTGCGACTCCGAGCCGCTGCTCGACCTCGTCGTAGTACGGCCGCAGGTCCTCGTATTCGATCGGCCAGCGCGGATCTGCCGAGGCGTGCGCGAACGCTGAGGACCTGTCGAAGTCCTGGAGCCGGTACCGGACGAGAATCCCGGCGTACCGCTCCATGCCGCCGCCGGGGCCGCGCAGGGTCCAGGGGTTCGCCGGATGGGTGCCGTGGTCGCTGACGAGTACGCTGTCGGTCGTTTCGGCGCGCAGGTCCGTGTAGGGGCGTTCGGACGCGGCGACCCCCGCTTCCAGCAGTAGTGTCTCGCCGTGCCTGGAGAGCTCGTACGCAGCCATGAGGCCTGCGGGCCCTCCACCGATGACGCAGTAGTCGTAGTCGGTCTTGCGTGAGATCTGACTGAGCTGGACGAATCGCTTCACTGGCTCGGTGCCTCCCGGGAGGGCTGGTGTTGTCATCGGCCCCACCCCGGGTCAGCCTCCCCGGTACATCACACCCGGGCCAAAGAAACGATGTCGGGCTCTATGGACTTTCCCTGTGAAATGTCGCTGGTTGTTTATCTCGTTCATGGCTGATGACATTTCTAGTCGATGCCCTAACTGTCAGTCCAATGCGACATTATGGTCATAGCGCTTCAAATGCCTCCTCGTGCTGCAAAGGTGGCGTGCGTGACAAACGACTCTTGCGCGTGGAAATCAGACGACGTTGACCTGGCAAGTGTTGCGGAGTGTAATGAATATGAATCGGAGGGTCATGATGCCGTGGGGGCCTCGGTCATATTGCTGACCTGGCGCTTCCTCGGGAAATGGTGGCCGCTGATAAAAGTCTCAGTATTTGGACTGAACGTCGGCCTTCGGTGAGATGAACGCCGTGATGCTGTTTATCGATTCGAGGCGGGTCGGCGCCAATGTCGCCCTGGTCGTGGTCGGCCGGATCACCCGCGGAAGCGGCGGGCAGGTCCTGGAGGCCACCCGTCCGGATGCCCGGACCGGCAGGCAGGTCTTCGTCCACGAGCCGTAGGACCTGGCCCGGTCCCGGTCGCCCCGGACTTTCCGTGGCTTCGGGCTCGGCCGCCGGGAGGGGGCGCCCTGCGGTCGAGGCCGCGCAGGTTCCGACCGGGATGCCCGACCTTGACATGCAAGTATCTACTTGCCTAATATGCGTGAACATGGGAGACGTCTTCAAGGCCCTGGCCGACCCCACACGGCGCACCATCCTCGACGAGCTGACCGACCGGAACGGACAGACGCTCTTCGAGCTCTGCGCCCGCCTGACGACCAGGCACCGGCTCAGCTCGTCACGGCAGGCGATCTCGCAGCACCTGGACGTTCTCGAAGCCGCAGAACTGGTCGAGACCAGACGCGAGGGCCGGTACAAGTTCCACTACATCAACACCGGGCCGCTCGAACCGATCGTCGCGCGGTGGCTCGGCAAGTCCGACGACGCAGCCGGAGGCGGCCCCGACAGCGGTGCCGCCACGGAGGAGACAAGGGGATCGGCATGAGAATCAACCTGGCGAGCGTGCTCGTCGACGACCAGGAGAAGGCGCTGCGGTTCTACACCGAGGTGTTGGGCTTCGTGAGGAAACACGACGTTCCGATGGGCGGGGACCGGTGGCTGACCGTGGTGTCCCCGCAGGACCCGGACGGCACCGAGCTGGTGCTCGAACCCAGTGGGCACCCGGCGGCGAAGCCGTTCAAGGACGCCCTGGTCGCCGACGGCATCCCGTTCACCTCCTTCGCGGTCGACGACGTCAGGATCGAGTACGAGCGGATGCGCGGTCTCGGTGTGCGCTTCACCCAGGAGCCCGTCGACATGGGTCCGGTGACCACCGCCGTTCTCGACGACACCTGCGGCAACCTCATCCAGATCGCCCACCAGGCCGGCTGACCGCTCGCCTCCCTCCCAGCCAGGCCCAGGCGTTGCCCGAAGGAGCATCCGGGGGCAGCGCCCGGGTCTGCTGCGTGCGGCGGCACGCCAGGGCGGCCCCTGTCGCCGGCGACCGAGCCGTGTCAGGAGTCCGGCGGCTCGTGCCGGTCGATGTGGTCGCGGAACCAGTCGAGCATGAAGCGGTGCGAGGCGATGCCGTAGTCGAGCGTCGCGCGCTGGTGGGTGACCAGGTCGCGACGCTCCTCGGGGAAGTCCACCGCATCGAGGTTGCTGTCGAGTCTCAGGAACGCCGCGAGGTCGGACTCGATGCGCGCCGTGACGCGGCGGAGCACCGGAACGCGTTCGTCCGGCTCCAGTAGGCCGAGGAAGTAGAGCCTGGACAGCGCCGCGGTCTCCAGGTCGGACCCGGCCGGGTCCCCGGTCATCCACGCACGGAACTCCTCGCGACCGGCGTCGGTCACGCGGTACACCTTCCGGCCGCGCCCGCCGGCCTCGACGCTGTCGACATCGATGAGCTCCCTGGCGAGCAGGGTGTCGAGCGCGCGTTTGATGCTGCCGGAGCTGGCGCTGTAGAACAACGCGACACCGGCCTCGAACCCCTTGATGAGGTCGTAGAGGCTCTGCGGGGCGATCAGGAGCAGACCGAGGATGACATGGGCCATGGGTCGAGTCTAGCCCGTTGACTCTCATAGATATGTCTACTAGACATATGAGAATCAAGGAGCCCCCGCCCTGTCCATCGACGCCGCCCTGTCCCGTGGAAGGCGTGGCGACGGGTCGCATCGAAGGACCTGAGTCGAGGAGTATCCACGTGAGGCCACCGCTCGCCACCACCCTCGCCCGCGACAACCACGTTCCCGCCGGCGTCGAAGCACGGCTGACGAGTCTGCTGGAGAACCTCGTCGCACAACGCGGCGTGCACCACGCCAACATCGCCCTCGCCGGCGGTGACGGAAAACAGCGCTGGTCCGCCGCGTCCGGCCCCGCCGTGGCCGACGATCAGCCCCTGCGGCCCAGCACCCCTTTCTTCATCGCGAGCGTCACCAAACGCTTCGTCATCACGCTGGTGCTACAGGCGCACGAGCGCGGTGAGCTCGACCTGGCCGCGCCGATCGGCACCTACCTGCCCGCGGAGACGATCGCCGGGCTCCACGTGCTCGGGGGCATCGACCGCACGACCGCGATCACGGTGCGCCACCTGGCGAGCCACACGTCCGGGCTGCCGGACCACTTCGAGAAGCGCCGCGGGGAACCCAGCCTGTACGAGCGCCTCGCCACCGGCCAGGATGTGGCCTGGACCTTCGAGGACACGGTGAGGGTCACGCGTGAACAGCAGCGCCCGCACTTCGCGCCGCAGGACCTCACAACCGCCCGGCAGAAGGCCCGCTACTCCGACACCGGCTTCCAGCTGCTCATCCGTATCGTGGAGACGGTGACCGGCCGGTCGTTCGCCGATCTGCTGACCGAACGGATCCTCGCTCCGCTCGGACTGGCGCACACCTGGCTCCCAGGGCACTGCCCGCCGGATCCGGCGACCCCGGCGCCCTCGCCGCTTCATGCGAGACGGCGCCGCGTGGACCTGCCCCGGATGATCGAGTCCTGCAACGACTTGTTCAGCACCACCGGCGATCTCCTCGCCTTCCAAGGGGCGCTGCTCGGCGGCGCACTCTTCGAGGACGTTCGCTCGTCGGAGCTGCTCACCGGGAGGCGCAACCGACTGCGCAACATCCCCGTCCTCCGGTACGGACTGGGCACCATGTCCTTCAGGGTCGGCCGGCTCGTGGCGCCGGGAGGCCGCCCTGCCACGTTCGTCGGCCACTCGGGAGCCACCGGGACCTGGCTCTTCCACTGCCCGGAGCTCGACCTGCACCTGGCCGGCACCGTCGACCAGGCCAAGGGGCAGGCCATCCCCTTCCGCTTCATGGTGCGGTGCCTGGGAGCCTGGCGAACGTAAGGGGGAGCGCCCCCTGCGAACGGGATGCCGGAACTCCGGCCAGGTCCACCTCCCCGAAAGGGTTCCCCACCGTCATATTCTAGTACTAGAATAAATCCGTGGAACTAACACCCGCCGAACTGACCGTCCTGGGTCTGATCATCGAACGTCCTCAGCACGGCTACGACCTCGAACAGGTCATAGAGCAGCGCGGTGTCCGGCAGTGGACGGACATCGGGTTCTCCTCGATCTACTACCTGCTCGCCAAGTTGGAGAAGCGGGGCCTGGCACACGTCCCCGAGGCCCCCGTCGCGGCGAAGTCCCGCCGCGTCTTCCACGCCACCGCCACCGGAAGGCAGGCCGCGGGTCGCGGCGCGCTCGCCCTCGTCCGGGAACTGCGGCCGGTGCCGCACACGCTGCTGGTGGGCATCGCCAACCTGCCGCTGTTCACCGAGCGGGAGTACGCCGAGGCGCTGCGCGCCAGGTTGGCCCAGGTGGAGGCGCGCATCGCCGCGGTCCGGGGGGCCGAGCAGGCCCAGGCCCCCTCCGCGCGGGCGGCACGCGAGGTGTTCTCGTACTCACTGAGCCTCCTGGAGGCAGAAAGGTCGTGGCTCGCCATCCGAGCCCAGGTGCCCGATGACGGACAAGACTGACTTCAAGAAGACCCTCGATGCCTACCAGGCGAAACGGGACCGGTTCCGGATCGCGGAGATACCGGACCTGCAGTACCTCATGGTCGACGGCCACGGGGACCCGAACACCTCGACCGCCTTCACCGAAGCGGTCGAAGCCCTCTACCCGGTCGCCTACAAGCTGAAGTTCGCCAGCAAGCAGGATCTCGGGCGCGACTACGTCGTCATGCCCCTGGAGGGCCTGTGGTGGGCCCAGGACATGGACGCCTTCACCGCGACGCGTGACAAGTCGCGGTGGGACTGGACGCTGATGATCATGACCCCGGACTGGATCGACCAGGACATGTTCGCCACAGCCGTCGAGCGCGCCGCGGCCAAGAGCAGGCCCGCGAGGCTCGGAGACGTCCGACTGGAGACGCTGTCCGAGGGCCGGTGCGTGCAGACGCTGCACGTGGGCCCCTTCGACCACGAGGCGGACGTGCTCACGCGGATGCATCGCGGGTTCATCCCTGACAACGGGCTGCGCATGGTCGGCAAGCACCACGAGATCTACCTGAGCGACTTCCGCAAGGTCGCACCGGAGAGGCTGCGCACCATCCTGCGGCAACCGGTCGCCACCGCGACCTCGGGAAAGTAGCACCCGCCCGCCTGGTGCGCAGGCGGGCGGAGCGGCGGCTTCCAAAGCCTTCGCCGGTGATCTCGCCATGGGCGCCTGTGAACCTGGAATGCCAGGAGCACTCCGACTGACCGGGTCCGGCCGTTCCTCCTGACAGTCTGTACACGGTGGGTTACCGTCACCCTGTCTCGTCTCTCCGAGCGACAGGACGGTGCCATGAAGGCCAAGCACCAAGGTGCACCCAAGCCCAGTAAGCCGTACGAACCGCCGCCGCCGTCCCCGGACACCCCGCCTCCGGGCGGCGGCACCCGCGAGAAACCGAAGTAATGGCCGAGCCCGCCGATCTGGTCGTCGCGCTGGCGCGATCGGGGTATCTGACCGAACCGCGGTGGCGCGACGCGTTCCTCGCCGTACCGCGTGAGGAGTTCGTCCCGCCCGTGGCGTGGGCGGTGCCCACCGACGGCACCCCGCCCCACCCGATCGACAGGCAGACCGGCCCCGCCCGCTGGCGTGCGGCGGTCTACACCGACACGGCCGTCGTCACCCAGACCGACGACGGCGAGGGCGACCCGGCCACCGGGACCGGGACCGGCACCAGTTCCGCGTCCGCGCCCGGGATGGTGGCGGCGTTCCTCGAACTGCTCGACCCCTACCCGGGCGACCGTGTCCTGGAGATCGGCACCGGGACCGGGTGGACGGCCGCGCTGCTGTCCACCGTGCTCGGCTCCGACGCCGTGACCTCGATCGAGGTGGACGACCAGGTCGCCGGACAGGCATCGGTGAACCTGGGACGGATCGGTCTCTTCCCGACCCTCATCACGGGCGACGGGGCACTCGGCTGGAAGAGGGGAGCCCCCTACGACGGGATCCACGTCACGTGCGGGGTGCGCGAAGTCCCGTTGCCGTGGGTGGAGCAGACCCGGCCGGGCGGGAGCATCGTGCTGCCGTGGGTGCCCGGGTTCAACCACGGGCACCAGGTGAAGCTCACCGCTCTCGGCGACGGCCGGGCGGTCGGCCGGTTCGCGGGCGGCAGCACGTACATGCTGATGCGGGCCCAACGACCGGCCGGCCCCGACTTCGACGGCGGCGGCTGGCGCGAGGGGGCGACGCCGCTCGACCCCCGCCGGGTGACGCACGCCGCGCCGGGCGCCCACGTCACCATCAGCGGGATGGTGCCGGACGTCCAGGCACACGGCGCCGCCGGGGCGGACGGCACCTTCCAGATGTGGGTGTGGGACGGTTCGTCGCAGGCCCGGGTCGCCTACGATCCCGGGTTCGAAAGGTCGGGTGTGGAGCAGCGGGGTCCGCGTGACCTGTGGAACGAGGTGGAGGCGGCCTACCTCGCGTGGGCGGGATGGGGGAGGCCGGGCCGAGACCGGTTCGGCCTCACCGTGACAGCGGCCGGGCACCAGGTGTGGCTCGACGCACCTGACAACCAGGTGGCCCCGACCCCTTAGGGAGTGTTTTTTTGCAGGTTTTCGGGTCGGTGAGCGGCCGTCCGGGCGATCTCTCGCAAGGCGATGTGCGACGTTCGGCCCGGTTGTGCCGCACGAGCGCAGAGGCGCAGCGAGAGGAGGCCTGGTGGACGCGAGGCCCGGCAAGGACGCAGAAAACACGATCTGAGCTCATCGCATCCGGATGGCCCGCAGAGACGGATCAGAGTGCAGGAGGCGCCGTCGGAGGCAGAGCTGCCGGTAGCCGCTGCCGGCGACCCGGACCCGGGGCGGAGCGCACTGACCAGGACCCCACGATTGCGGACACGCCGCCCCCGCGCCCTTGTCCGCGTACTGCCGCGGACCCGAGACTGGCCGCATGACCAAGACCATCGCCTACGCCCTCTACCCCGGTCTCACCTCCCTGGATCTGGTGGGACCCCTGACCGTGACCGCAGCCCTCGGGCCGGAGTTCGAGACCGTCGTCGTGGCGCGCGACCTGGAGCCCCTCGACTCCGACACGGCCCTGCGGCTGGCCGCCACATCGACCTTCGCCGACGTGACCGACCCGTACTGCGTGGTGGTGCCGGGAGGCACGATCGGTACCTTCGCCGCCTGCGCCGACGAGGAGCTCCTCGACTGGCTGCGCTCTGTTTCGGCGACCGCCGAGGTCATGGCCTCGGTGTGCACGGGCTCGCTGATCCTGGGCGCGGCGGGGCTGCTGGAAGGGCGGCCCGCCACCACCCACTGGGGGTTTCGCGACCTGCTGCCGCGGTTCGGGGCGGTCCCCTCGACGGAGCGCTGGGTGGACGACGGGGACGTCGTGACCGCCGCGGGTGTGTCGGCGGGCATCGACATGGCCCTGCACCTGGCCCGCAGGTTCGCCGGGGAGGACGCGGCCCGTGCCGCGCAGCTGGTGATCGAGTACGACCCCGAGCCGCCGCTGGGACCCATCGACTGGGAGGCCGCCGACCTCTCCTCCTACCAGCCGATCATGCGGGAGGTCGTGCGCACCGCGCTGGCGGACCACCCCGACCTGCTGGCACGCCTCACCGGCTGAGCGGTGGGATCGACGGGCCCGGAGTGACACCACGGCTCACCGGCCGAGCCGTGGTCCGGGGCGACGGGCCCGCCGTGCGGTCCGGGGCTGTGTCGGCTGGCACACGCCGCCGCCGGTGACGGCGGCGGCGGATCACCCCCGCTCTTCCATGAGGGAGATCTGCTCGCTCACGGCCCGGAAGCCCTGTTCGAGTGCGCGCAGGTCCTCCATGCGCAGGTTCATGAGGATGTCGTCGCGGAACGGTCGGGCCACCATCAGGCGCTGTACGACCGATGTGCCCAGGGGCGTGGCGCGGACACGGCGGACCCGTTGGTCGTGGGGGTCCGGTGAACGCGCGGCGACGCCCTGGGCCACGAGCCGGTCGAGCAGGCCGGACATCGACGCCATGGAGACACCGAACGACGTGGACAGGCTTCGTCCCGTCGCGCCCTCCTCCGTGGTGACCAGGATGATCAGGACCCTGAGCTGCTGGATCGTCAGATCCATCGAGAGCAGGTGCTGGAAGAGGGCGTTCAGTACGGAATCCTCCATCGCTCCGTTCAGGGTCTGGATCTCGTGCACGATGCGTTCGCGTTCGTGTTCGCCCTGTTCAGTCACCTCGTGCCGCATGTCGCCATGATAGGGCGCTTCGCGGAGGCCACCCCCCGCACCAAATACTTAGGGCGATGCTAACCTTTTTCGCGCACGGTTCATAGACACCGCCGTCGCAGCGGGTGACGAACGCCCGGGTCTCGCGCGGTGCCCCGGTGGCGGCACGGCCGCCCCTCCCGGGGACCCCGCCCCCGCCGACCCGCCGCGACACGGCGGCAACGAAGTGAGGACGGCACATGACCACAGCCTCCGGCGCGACCTCGAACATCGACGACCAGGGCGAGGAGATCGACCTCGACGCACTGCGGGCCCGCTACGCGCACGAGCGCGAGCGCCGCATCCGCCCCGACGGCGCCACCCAGTACCGCTCGACCACCGGCGAGTTCGGCTACTACGCCAAGGACCCGTACACCCCGCGGGCCGAGCGCGCCGCCCTCACCGACACCGTCGAGGTGCTCGTGATCGGCGGGGGGTTCGGAGGCCTCACCACCGGGGCGCGGCTCCGGCAGGCGGGCGTCGAGTCGATCCGGATGATGGACGAGGCAGGCGACTTCGGCGGGACCTGGTACTGGAACCGCTACCCGGGCATCCACTGCGACATCGAGTCGTACTCGTACATGCCCCTCCTGGAGGAGGTCGGCTACGTACCCAAGTGGCGCTACGCCCCCGGCGAGGAGATCCGTCAGCACGCCGTGGCGATCGCCGAGACCTTCGGCCTGTACCGCGACGCCCTGTTCCACACACGCGTCACCGCTCTGGAGTGGGACGGGGAAGCGGACGAGTGGGTGGTCGAGACCGACCGCGGCGACCGGATGCGCGCCCGGTTCGTCATCACCTCCTCCGGCACGCTGACCCAGCCCAAGCTGCCGGGTATCCCCGGCATCGACACCTTCAGAGGCCACACCTTCCACACGAGCCGCTGGGACTACGGCTACACCGGCGGCGACTCAGGCGGCGGACTCGACGGCCTCGCGGACAAGAAGGTCGCGGTCATCGGTACCGGGGCGACCGGTGTCCAGGTCATCCCGCACCTGGGGCGCGACGCGGAGCACCTGTACGTGTTCCAGCGGACACCGTCCTCGGTGGACGTCCGTGACAACTGGCCCACGGACCAGGCCTGGGCGGACTCCCTCGAACCCGGCTGGCAGCGCGAGCGCATGGAGAACTTCCTCGCGATCGTCTCCGGAGAGGAGGTCGAGACCGACCTGACCCGGGACGGATGGACGTCGACGGCGCGGCTCCAGCGCAAGATGATCTCCGGCGCGCTGGACACCAGCGTCCCCGCGGAGGAGCGCGAACGGATCGACGAACTCGTCGACGCCCAGAAGATGAACCAGATCCGGGCACGCGTGGACGAGGTCGTCGACGACCCGGAGACCGCGGAGCTGCTGAAGCCGTGGTACCGCTACATGTGCAAGCGGCCCTGCTTCAGCGACCACTACCTCCAGACGTTCAACCGTCCCGACGTCACCCTCGTCGACACCGCCGACCACGGCGGCATCACGCGCATGACCGAGGACTCGATCGTCGTCGGCGACACCGAGTACCCCGTCGACTGCGTCGTCTTCGCCACCGGGTTCGACGTCGGCATCTCCGGCGTCATGTCCGGCACGATGCCGGTCCGCGGTCGCGGCGGGCGCCCGCTGCTCGAATCGTGGAGCCGCGGGCCCAGGACGCTGCACGGCTTCTACAGCAACGGGTTCCCGAACCTGTTCCACCTGGGTGCGCTCCAGAACGCCAACTCCGTGAACTTCGCGCACATCCTGCTGGAGCAGGCCGAGCACATCGCCGCCGTCATCGGCGAAGCCCGCAAGAGCGCGGTCCCCGTGGTCGAACCCTCACAGGAGGCGGCCGACGCGTGGGGCCGAACCGTCCAGGAGACGGCGCACGACAACTCCGCGTTCCGGCAGGAGTGCACACCCGGTTACTACAACCGCGAGGGCGCCGGTATCCACGGCGGGTTCTCGTACAGCCCCGGCCCCGTGGCCTTCCACCGGGTGCTCAAGGAGTGGCGCGGCAGTCGCATGCACGACGTCCTCGGATCGAACTCGTAGCCCGACCGTCGGCGATCACGGGCGCAGACCGGAAGTCCCGCCCCGCTCGAAAGGCAGAACCGTATGGAACAGCATTGCCCCAGGCCGCCACGGATGGTGACCGCCCGCGCACTCGCGCTGCTCGTCGTGGTGGGTGCGGTGGCGGGCTGCTCGAACGCCGCCGCCTCCGGCCCGGACCAGGACACCGGCCAGACCGCCGAGCTGCTGGTCCAGGTGACCTCCGTCCACGAGGAGACGGGGATGACCCTGCTCGAAGGGCCGACCTTCGCCCCGGACGGCGGCCTGCTCGTCGTCGACGTCACCGCCCCCGCGGGCGATCCCAAGGTGCTGAGGGTGGACACCGGCTCCGGTGAGGTGGCGCCGGTGTTCACGAACGAGGACAGTGCGTACACGTCCGCGCAGTTCAGCCCCTTGGACGACCGGTTGTACCTGACGGACTTCGCCGGCGGCAGGATCGACAGCATCACCCCGGAGGGGGACGACCACACCACGTTCTTCTCCGGTGACGTCGACGGAGTGCCGATGCACCCCGACGACCTCGCGTTCGACGAGGCGGGGAACATGTACGTCAGCGACTCCACCGGCTTCTCCGACCCCGCCTGGGAGACCAGCGGCCGGATCGTCAGGGTCGACGGGGAAACAGCCGAGGCGACCGTCCTGGCGGAGGAACTGCCGGCGCCGAACGGCATCTCGTTCACCGAGGACTACGAGGGCCTCTGGGTCGGCCAGTACGCCGCGAACCGTGTCGACCACTACGCGCTCGACGAGGACGGGACCGGGGTGGCCACCTCCCACGCCGCGATCCACTTCGACGGCGGCACCAGCCGGATCGACTCCATCGCGGTCGACGCGGAGGGAAACCTGTACCAGGCCGTCCACGGTCAGCCGAGCATCTTCGTGTACAGCTCGACGGGGGAGCACCTCACCACGGTCGGTGTCCCCGACGACGCCGCCGAGGGGCTGGAGTCGGCGACGAACGTCGCCATCGCACCGGGAACGACCGACGCCTTCATGACCGTCAGCGGGGACGACGGGGGGTTCGTCTACTCGTTCGACGCGCTCGGCGAGGGGATCCGGCAGTCCAACGGCGGCTGACCCACCCCTCACGGTCCCGGGCAGGTGTCTGCTCCCTCAGGCCCCCGTCGTGTCGACCGGGTGGGTCCGCGGACCCACCCGGGGCCGGCGCGGCGGGGGCCTTGCCGTTGCACGGGGCGGGGCGGGCGCCGGGCGGGACGTCCGGTCGGTGGTGGAGGTGTCCGGAGGGGGCGTGATCCCGGGCGTCGGGGCGGGACGGCGACGTGGGCCGCTGCTGGTTCACACGCCGACGGAGGGGTCCAGGAGCACGGCCCGGCCCTCCATCCAGTTCTGTCCCGTGAGGCGGCGAAACGCCTGGACGAGGTGGTCGCCGAAGTCGAAGGACGGGTCGAGGAGCCACTGGGCCTGGAGCCCGTCCCAGGTCGCGAGGAACTGACGGGCGACCCCGACCGCGTCGAGGCCGGGGTGGGCCGTGCCCGCCCGCTGGCGGTGGCGCACCGACCGGGCGACGTGGGCGACGGCCTCCCGGTTGTGGCGGGCGAGGAACTCCTGGGCCGGGTGGTCGGGGGAGGTGGCGCGGCCCAGGAGCGCGGTGTGCAGGCGCATGATGTGCGCCCGCTCCGTCGTGGTGTCCACGAACGCGCGCAGGTCGTCCAGGCCCATACCGGGGTCGGTGCTGAAGGGCCGCAGCGCGGCCTCCTCGTCGGACAGCTCCAGGGCGGCGACCAGCAGGTGCTCCTTGGTGGGGTAGTGGTACAGGGCGGTGGCCTCGCTGGTCCCGGCCCGCCGGGCGGTCTCGGCCGTGGTGACCCCGTCGTGGCCCTTCTCGAGCACGGTGTCGAGCACCGCACGGGCGATGCTTCTGCGACGCTCGGCCGAACGGGCGTAGGGGCCGCGCGACCCGGTGGAGGTGGTGCTCATGGTGATCACTCTAGGCTTCCGTCAAAACCAAGTCAGACTCGAATTTCCTTGGGGCATCACCCTTGTGGCGGCTTTCACCGGGCCTGTATGCTGCGACACTCTCATAAAAACTCATCTCGACTCAGTTTTCAGGGATCGTCTCGCACCAACCGGCGCGTCGCCCCGGCGCCGTACCGCGTGGGATCCCACCGCCGACACGAAGGAGTTCGCGCCTTGACCGCACACCCCGGATCCGTCCCCGACCTGAGCGGGCTCACCCTCGCGGAGCAGGCCTCGCTGAGCGGCGGCGCCGACTTCTGGACCACCAAGGCCGTGGGAGAGGTCCCCTCCCTGGTGCTCACCGACGGGCCGCACGGGGTGCGCCGCCAGGCCGGGGCCACCGACCACCTCGGCCTCGCCGAGAGCCTGCCCGCCACCTGCTTCCCCCCGGCCGTCGGCCTCGCCCAGAGCTGGGACCCCGACCTGGTCGGACGGGTGGGCACCGCCCTCGGGGCCGAGGCCGGCGCGCTGGGCGTCGACGTGCTCCTGGGCCCGGGGATCAACATCAAGCGCGACCCGCGCGGCGGGCGCAACTTCGAGTACTACTCCGAGGACCCCTTCCTCACCGGTGTTCTCGGCGGCGCCTGGGTGAGCGGGCTGCAGAGCACCGGGGTGGGCGCCTCGCTCAAGCACTTCGCCGCCAACAACGCCGAGCACGACCGGATGCGCTCCAGCTCCGACATCGACCCGCGCACGCTGCGCGAGATCTACCTGCGCGCCTTCCAGAGGGTCGTGCGCACGTCCGCCCCGTGGACCGTGATGTGCTCCTACAACCGCATCAACGGCGTCTACGCCTCCGAGGACCACTGGCTGCTCACCACGGTGCTGCGCGAGGAGTGGGGGTTCGACGGCGTGGTCGTGAGCGACTGGGGTGCGGTGCGGGAGCGCTCCGCCTCGGTCCCCGCGGGGCTGGACCTGGAGATGCCCGGCGACGGCGGTGCGAGCGACACGCGGCTCGTCGCCGCCGTGGAGAGCGGTGACTGCTCCCCGGAGGACGTCCGCACGGCCGCCTCCCGTGTGGCCGCGCTGGCCGCGAAGGCGGCGAACGCCCGCCGGGACGGTGCGGCAGGCGACGCGGGAACCCATGAGGTCGCGGCGGACGATGTCGAGGCGCACCACGCACTCGCCCGCGAGGTGGCGGCGCGGTGCGTCGTCCTGCTCAAAAACGAGGAAGGCCTCCTGCCTCTGGAGCCGGGCGGGTCCGTCGCCGTCATCGGCGGCTTCGCCCAGGACCCGCGCTACCAGGGAGGCGGCAGCTCCCACGTCACACCCACGCGCGTGGACGTGCCCCTGGAGGAGATCCGCGTCCTGGCCGGGCCCGGCACGGTCACCTTCGCCCACGGGTACACCGCGGAGGAGGGTGACGGTGCGGGTCTGCGCGAGCAGGCGGTGCAGGACGCCGGGAGCGCGGACGCCGCTGTCGTCTTCCTCGGACTGGCCGAGCACCAGGAGTCCGAGGGCTTCGACCGGGAGCACATCGAACTCCCCGCCGAACAGCTCGAACTGCTCGCCGCCGTCGTGCGTGCGCAGCCCCGCACGGTCGTCGTGCTCTCCCACGGCGGCGTGCTGCGCCTGGCCCCGGTCGCCGAGCTCGCGCCCGCGATCCTCGACGGGGCCCTACTCGGCCAGGCGGGCGGCGGCGCGATCGCCGACGTGCTGTTCGGCCGGGTCAACCCGTCCGGTCGGCTGGCCGAGACGGTGCCGGTCCGGTTGCAGGACACCCCCGCGTACCTGAACTTCCCCGGCGAGAACTCGGCGGTGCTCTACGGCGAGGGCCTGTACGTGGGCTACCGCTGGTACGACGCCCGCGAGACGGACGTGGCCTTCCCCTTCGGCCACGGGCTGTCCTACACGAGCTTCGACTACTCCGACCTGCGGTTGGAGCAGGACACCGCCGGTGTCACCGCGAGTGTGACCGTGACCAACACGGGTGACCGGGCCGGGCGCGAGGTCGTCCAGTTCTACGTCTCCAAGCCCGACTCGGCCGTGTCGAGGGCTCCCCGGGAACTGAAGGGCTTCACCGGTGTGACCCTGGAGCCCGGCGGGAGCGAGCGGGTCTCCGTGCTGCTGGCGCGCGAGGACCTGGCGTACTGGGAGGTCCGGGTCGACCGCTGGGTGGTCGAGGGCGGCGGGTACACGGTGTCGGCGGGTGCTTCGAGCCGTGACCTGAGGGCGGAGGCCGCGGTCACCGTCGAGGGGGACGAACTGCGGCTGCCCGTGACGCTCGACTCGACGCTGGGCGAGGTGATGGCCGACCCGAAGGCGGTGGCCGTGCTCGCCGAGGTCCTCTCCCCGCCGGCGGCGATGGGCGACGCCTCCGCCCTGGGGACGGACATGGCGCGCATGATGGCCTCGATCCCTCTGGGACGCCTCACGGCCTTCGGCCCGGTGGGGCGGGAGGAGCTCGAAGCCCTCATCGCACGCATCAACCAGGAGTGAGGAAGGGGGCCGCCGCCTCCGGTCGCGGAACGGCGGCCCCGGCCCGGTGCCCGTGAGTGCTGCGCCCGTGCGGGGCGGTCGGGACGGTGGTGCCGGGCCGGTACCTCCGACGGACCCGGGGCCGCGGCGCGCGCCGGGACCGCCTCCCGTCATCCCTCGGGCCCGTGCTGAGGCCGACCTGTTCAGCGGTCGCCGTCCCTGCCCGGCGTCCCGGTGCCGCCGACCTCCGCGGAGTGGAGGTGGAGCCGGCCTATGTGCCCGGCCTGGATGACGGTGCCCCGGTTGTGGCCGTGGAACTCGTTCCGGCTGCTTGTCGGTTCCGGAGCGGGCCCCTCGGAGCCTGCTGCGTTGCGGTGGGGTCTCCCCGACCCCAGACCGGGCCATCGCCGTGCGGCCCCGTGGCTCAGGACTCTCACGAGCAGATCAGCGGTTCCCAGGGCGACCCTGCAGGCGAACAGGCCCGCGGCGATGACCAGGAGGAACTGGAGGAGCGTGGCCGGGCTGAGCTGCAGCGCGAGTTTTCGGGCAGGCTCCGCCAGATGTAACGGCTCCGGAAAGACGGGGCCAGAGCGCTCAGAGCCAGTGCCTCGATCTTCGCGTGTACCTTCCCGCTCGTTGGAAGAGGGACCACGGCGACGCTACAGGACGTGGACGACGGCGCGCGAGGGTACGCCGTGTCCGGCTCCGGCCATGTTGGGGGCCGCCCGGTCGAAGGCGTGGGTTTTTGGCCCCGGGCACCGCGCAGGGAGCGGTGGACCGTGCTCGCCAGGTCCCTCCGGGCGACGGCACCGGCGAGACCCCGGTGGGGCCTCGCCGAGGACCGGCAGGTCGAACATGCGCTGTTCGGGGGCGGCCCCGCGCCGGACGACGCGGAGGTCGGCCCCGTCAGAGGCCCACCATCGACATCCCGGCGGCGTTGTACCGGTCGCCCTGGACACCCACCCGCGCCGCGAGTGTGTCCAGGTCGGCGACCTCGTCGGCGGAGAGCGCCACCCGTGCGGCACCGGCGTTCTCCGCGATCCGGCCGCGACGGCGCGTGCCGGGGATCGGAACGATCCACGGCTGCTGGGCGAGCAGCCAGGCGAGCGAGATCTGGCCCGGCGTGGCCCCCTTCGCCTCGGCGAGGGCGCGGACGTGCCCCACCAGTGCCTCGTTGGCGTCGATGTTGTCGGCGGCGAACCGCGGGATGGTGGACCGGATGTCGCCCGAGGCGAACTCGGTCGAGGAGCCCACGGTGCCGGTCAGAAAGCCCTTGCCGAGTGGACTGAACGGGACGAACCCGATGCCGAGCTCACCGCAGGTCGGCAGTACCTCCGGCTCGGGATCGCGGGTCCACAGCGAGTACTCGCTCTGCACCGCGGTGACGGGGTGGACCGCGTGGGCCCGCCGGATCGTCCCGGCACCCGCCTCGGAGAGCCCGAAGTGGCGCACCTTCCCGGCCTCGACCAGTTCACCGACGGCTCCCGCGACATCCTCGACCGGCACGTCGGGATCGACCCGGTGCTGGTAGAAGAGGTCGATCACGTCGATGCCCAGACGCTGCAGCGACGCGTCCGCGACCCGCCTGATCTGCTCGGGCCGGGAGTCGGTCCCGGCCATCTTCCCGTCCTGGATGTTCCAGCCGAACTTGGTGGCGATCACGACCTCGTCGCGCAGGGGCGCCAGCGCCTCGCCGACGAGCTCCTCGTTGACGTGGGGCCCGTAGACCTCGGCGGTGTCGAAGAAGGTGACGCCCTCCTCCTCCACGGCGTACCGGATCACGCCGAGCATCTCGTCGCGGTTCCCGGGGTTGGGGCCGTAACTCTGCGACATGCCCATACAGCCGAGGCCGACAGCGGAGACCTCTAGGCCCTGTCCGAGTGTGCGTGTGTGCATGGTGCCTCCTCAGGCTTCGGGGATCTCCGCCCCGAAGTTCTCGCGGGTGATGGCGGCGGGTTCGGGCCCGCCGCGGACGCCGGTGTCCAGGGCGTCGATCGCGGCGAGTTCCTCGGTGGTGAGTTCGAAGCCGAACACGTCGAAGTTCTCCGTGATCCGGGACGGCGTCACCGACTTCGGGATCGCCTGGCGGCCCTGCTGGAGGTGCCAGCGCAGCATCACCTGTGCGGGTGTCCTGCCGTGCGCGGACGCGATCCCGCGGATCACCGGGTCCTCCAGGGTGGAGCCCTCGGACCCGTCACGGTAGAACGTGATGCCCCCGATCGGGGACCAGGCCTGGTTGAGGATGCCGTTCGCACTGTCGTACTGCAGCACCTCGGGCTGTCGGAAGTACGGGTGGACCTCGATCTGGTTGACCGCCGGCACGATCTCGGTCCGGGCGAACAACCGGTCGAGGTGGCCGGGCATGAAGTTGGAGACGCCGATCGCCCGTACCCTGCCGTCGGCGAGGAGCTTCTCCAGCGCCTTGTAGGCCTGGGTGGTCAGCTCGAACTCGCCGGGCAGCGCCTGGTGCAGGATCAGCAGGTCGATCTGCTCGACGCCGAGCTTCCCGGCGGACTTGTCGAACGCGTGCAGGGTCTCGTCGTAGCCGTAGTCCGTGATCCAGACCTTGGTCTCCAGGAACACCTCGTCGCGGGCCAGACCGGACCGGCGGACAGCCTCACCGACCTCCCGCTCGTTCCCGTAGGCCGCGGCGGTGTCGATGTGCCGGTACCCGGTGGACAGCGCGGCCCCGACCGCGGTGATCGTCTGCTCCGGCGGGGTCTGGAAGACGCCGAACCCGAGGGCCGGCATCTGCACGCCGTTGTTCAGGGTGACGTTCGGAATGCTCATGCCCTCACGCTAGGTCACGATCGGCTCGCAGGGGAGGACCTGACGGGCCGGGTACCAGCAGTGCCCCCCACGGAGCCGGATCCCGGCGGCCGGTCAGGGAGGACCCTGCGTCACGGAGCGTAGCTTCGGTCGGGGTACCGGCAGTACCTCCCACATCGCGCCCGGGGCGTCTACCGTGGAGACATGGGAACGATGGACCTGCGCAGCGAGATCCGTGAATTCCTGAGTTCGCGGCGGGCGCGCATCACTCCGGACCAGGCGGGCCTCCCGGCCTACGGCGGCAACCGCCGCGTCAAGGGGCTGCGCCGTGAAGAGGTCGCGATGCTCGCGGGCGTCTCGGTGGACTACTACGTACGCATGGAACGCGGCAGCCTGGCCGGCGCGTCCGAGAGCGTGCTCGACGCACTGACCTCGGCCCTGAAACTGGACGAGGCCGAGCGCGACCACCTCTTCGCCCTCGCCAGGGAGTCGGGGGCCCGCAGCAGCCGCCGCGTGCGCAGCGCCCCGACGACCGTCCGCCCCGTCCTGCAGCAGGTCCTCGACGCGATCACCGACGCCCCGGCCTGGATCCGCAACGGCCGCCACGACGTCCTGGCGATGAACCAGCTCGCCCGCGCCCTCTACGCTCCGGTGCTCGCCGACCCGCGACGTCCGGCGAACACCACCCGGTTCGTCTACCTCCAGCCCGAGGCGGCCGGGGAGTTCTTCGTCGACTACGACCAGATCGCCCAGGACGCGGCCGCGATGCTGCGCCTGGAGGCGGGCAGGGACCCGCACGACAAGTCGCTCATCGCGCTGGTCGGCGAGCTCTCCACCCGGAGCGAACTGTTCCGCCAGAGGTGGGCCTCCCAGGACGTGCGTTTCCACCGTTCCGGGCGCAAGCGGTTGAGCCACCCCGTCGTGGGCCGACTCGACCTGGACTTCGAGGCGATGCAGCTCCCCTCCGAACCCGGCCTGCACCTGAACGTCTACACCGCGCCCACCGACTCCCCGACGGCAGACGGCCTCAAGCTGCTGGCCTCCTGGGCCGCCGGCCAGGAACGGCTTCCCACCGAGGAGCCCCCGGTCAACCGCTGACGCCGGCCTCCCCCCACCGCAGGCGGAGGACCTGGGCCGCGGTCTTCGCCCGCGTCGCCGCGGCCCTGGGCGGCCGGACCGAGGAGGACGGTCCCACCCGGAACGCGGAAGCAGGTGCGGGACTCCGTGCGGCAACCGGTGTCCCCGCGTGAGCGCGGTGTCGGTGCGGGGCGGGGAGAACGCGGAACCTGCTACGTTCCCTTGCGCGTTCTCCTTGGAAAACACACATAGAGGGAGTGGTTGCTTATCCACCGCACCGGACCTCGCGTCGCCGCGTCGGCGCTCCTCCTGGTCCCCGTTATCGCCCTGGGAACCACCGGCTGCCTCGGTAAGGAGGGAGCCGCCGTCGAGGAGGCACGGATCACCGGGGAGGTCCCGCAGGAGATCCTGCGCAGGTCCGGATTCTCCTCGGCCGTGGACGGCTTCGCCAGGGACCTGGACGCGGCCTCCGGAGCGGACGACGCGGGCGCGATCGTCGAGCGCCACGCGGACGCGCTCTGGCGGAAGGCGGTGGAGCGGGTCCAGGGAACCGGCGCCGTCGAGGGGGACCTGAGCGCCGGGGACGACCGCCCCCTCTACTGGGCGCGGCTCGGCATGACCTCGGCCCTCAACCGCTGGGAACCGGGCTTTGAGCTGGAGGACGCCGATCGCGCCGCACTCGTGGCCGACATGGAACGCCGCTCCCGAGGCCAGAACGACGCGGACCCCCCCGAGGCGCCCGGGGAGTCCGAGGCGTCCCACGTCGTCGTGACCGGGTTCGACCCGTTCGGCCTCGACAGCGACATCCGCCAGGCCAACCCATCCGGCGCGGCCGCCCTCGCCCTGGACGGAGCGGTGATCGAGGCCGGTGACGGCGTCGTGGTCGTCAAGGCCATGCTCTTCCCGGTGCGCTGGCGGGACTTCACCGACGGCATGGTCGAGGAGGCACTCCTGCCCCACTACACCGGTGACCGGCCGGCGGACGCTGTCATCACCGTCAGCCAGGGCCGGGACGGCCGGTTCGACCTGGAGGCCCACAACGGCGCCTGGCGCGGTGGCGCCGCGGACAACGAGTCGGCCGGCACGGAGGAGATGGTCCCCGTCCCCGACGGCGTCCCCACCGTCACCCCGCAGTCCCAGTGGTCGGACTCCTCCCTGGACCACGCGTCCATCGTCGAGGAGACCGACGGGACACCGTTCCCCGTGGTCGACAACACCACGGTGACCGAGATCCCCGAGGGTGAGACCGACCCGGTGGTGCGTCCGGACGGGCCCACGCCCGGCTCCGAGGCACGGTCCGGCGGCGGAGGCGACTACCTCTCCAACGAGATCGCCTACCGCAACACCCTGCTGCGCGACGCCACGGGCAGGGACATCCCCGCCGGCCACGTGCACACGCCGATCCTGCACTTCGGGTCCGGCGACAGTGTCACCGACGCCGAGTTCGAGGAGAACCGCGCGGCGATCGTCGGCCAGGTCGAGGACATCGTCGCGGCCGCCGTCCGGTCGTGACGTCTGCGGTCGGCACACCCGGGGAGTGACCACATCCCGGGCTTCCCCGGCCGGGCGGGTAGCTCATACTCCACCGTGATCGAGTTCGTCAGCACCGGGCGGGCAGAAGAAGACGAGGTGTCGAGACCTACGCCTGCCCCGGCTGACCTTCACACGCTCCGCACCATCCCCTTGAGGGCCGGAGGCTCAACGCTCCGGCTCTCCGGTGTTGGCAGACCCTCCCGGCAGGAAGCGCCCCTCCCCTGAGTGCGCCCTCGGCCGGGCACCTCAGGTCCCGCACTGCTCCGTGCCCTTGAGGGCAAACGCGTCGAGCAGGGCAGGAAACTCACTTCTCTGCAGGAGACCGCCTCGGTTCCTGGGCGGGGCGCCTCGGCAGCCAGTCCATCGCTGCCGCCCCCGCAGCGACCACCACGCCCACGGTGATCAGCGCCCATGCCCACGGCAGATGCGCCGACCGTACCGCCGAGCAGCCCACGGAGCCCATCAGGGCGTGATATTTCGTGCCGAGCGCGAACGAAGAACCGCACTCGCTTCCGGCGGGCTCCACCGGGACCGTGCCCAGCACGAACCCACCCGGCGCCAAGGCAGCACCGATCAGCACGAGCACACGCGTCACCTGAGACACCACAGACCTCCACGGGGGTACAGCGTCGGAGCGGGAGGCGCGAGGGCACACCAGTGTGCCACGTCAACCACAGATCACCCCGAGCACTGCCCCCTTGCCCGCGCACCCCCGGGAGGTGGGTACGCGTCGACCAGCGCAGGGCCACGACGGGCGAATGCGCGGCGGAAGAGGGGTCATACCGGACCGCGCGACCATTGTGAAGAAGATGTGTGCGTGTTCTGGGAGCGTTGACCGGACGAGTGCGCGGAGTGCAGGATGCTCATGCCTTTCGTTTCGGCTCGCGGAGTTCTTGCCCCTCAGAAGAGGAGATTGCCTTGTCTGCCATTGCTGCTTCGAGGTGGCCGGGGTTCGTCGCGGTGTCGACGGGCGCGTGGTTCCTTACCCCGCTGGCCTTTTTGTGGGGTGAGTCCGTGACGTGCGGCACCGGTCCGGGTGTGCCCGGGCGTCGCGTCTGAATTCCTGGCCGGGTGTGCCGGGCTTCCTGGAGTGCGACAATGCCGACCGGCTCCATCTTGCGTGTAAGGTGACCGGCGAATGAAATAGAAATGGTCGACGAATCGCGGAACAAAATATGTTATCGAAGTTCCGGTTCCATTGTTTCGGTACGTCGCCTCGCGGTCCGCCCCGACGCGCGGGCTCCATCCTCCACCCTCCACTCTCCACCCTCCGATCACAGACCCTCCGATCATCCTGAGGAGACACATGATGTCCGCTGACCGAACGAGCACCAGTCCCCGACGGACGACAGCCGTGACACTCACCGCCCTGCTCGCCACGGGGTTCACCGTCGGGCTGCCCTCGACCGCCGCCGCCGACACAGAACCCGCACCCATCTGCACCTCGGACACCTATCCGGAGGTCGCGCAGGAACTCGACCGGCGGATCCGGAAGGAGGTCGGGCTGCGTGACGGAACCATCGCCGTGGGTGTCTCCGCCTTCGAGGGGGACCTCGTCTGCGAGCTCGGGGCGGGCACCCGGTTCGACGCCGCCAGCGTCGGCAAGGTCGTCGTCCTGGGCACACTCCTGCGCACGGCCATGGACGAGGGCCGCGAGCTCACCTCCCGGGAGAAGGAGCTCGCGACCGACATGATCACGGTGTCGGGGAACGACTCCGCGGTCGAGCTCCGCAACCAGCTGGGCCCCGAGCGCATCCAGCACTTCCTCGACCTCGCCGGGATGGACGACACGCAGCTCCACCCCGAGGGCTACGTCGGCCTGATGAAGATCAACGTCCGGGACCAGCTGACCCTGCTCGACGTGCTCGGCACCGACAACGACGTGCTCGGCCCCGACGAGCGCGCGTACGCCCGCGGCCTCATGGGCGACGTGATCGAGGATCACCGCTGGGGTGTTCCCACGGGTGCGCCCGCGGGCGCCGAGGTCTACCTGAAGAACGGCTGGCTGCCCTACGACAACACCGACACCTGGCGGGTGAACAGCATCGGCGGTTTCCAGGACACCCCGATCGGCGACTACGACGTCGTCGTCCTCACTGACGGCAACGACGGCATGCGGTACGGGGTGGACACCATCGGGTCCGTCGCGGCCGGGGTGCACTCCGTCCTGTCCGGTGAGAGCGTAGGCACCCAGTCGCAGCCGCCCCGGACCCCGGAGGCCGTCTCCGACGGCTCCGACCGGGCCTGACCCCACGGCCCCCACCACCGGAACACGGGGTAGGGGCCGTGCCCCGGCCCGTCACGCCCAGGCTGCCCTCCGTCCACCGGCCGGAGCAAAGGTTTCCCACTATGTGGGAGTTGAGATCACATTTCGATCTCCCGGGGCGCGACCCCCGCCCCTCGGACGGACGTAGGGTGAGCCCCATGTCCACCGGTCCCACGGAACGCGCCGGCCCCCTTCAGCCGGTCGACAGGGCGCTCGACGTCCTCCTCAGCTTCGACGAGTACCGGACGAGCTGGGGGGTCCTGGAACTCGCCGACGAGTTCGGCCTGACCAGGTCGGCGGCCCAGCGGCTCCTCGCCTCGCTCGCGGGCAGGGGGTTCCCGCGCGCCGACCCCGACACCCGCCGCTACGGAATGGGCCCCGCCATGTGGCGCATGGCGGGGCTGTGGGAGCGGTCCGGCGGACTCTCCGCCCTGGCCGAGCCCCTGCTCGCCGACCTGGCCCGCACCTCCCTGTTCTGCGTCCCCGACGGCGCGCACGTGCGCTGCATCGCCGCCGTCAGCGGCTCCGAAGGGCCCCGCCGGTCCCACCCCTTCCTCGCCGAGCTCTACCCCGCCCACGCCGGGGCCACCTCCCGCGCCTGCTTCGCCTTCCTCGACCCCGCCGAGCGCGGGGCCCTGCTGTCGGGCCGCCCCTCCGCCCGCTTCTTCGACCTCACGCCGTTCGACGAACGCGAGGTCGAGACGCTCTTCGACACGACCGTCGGGCAGGGGTACGCGCTCTCCCAGGGCGAGTACGACGCCGCGTCCCGCGCGCCGGCCGTCCCCGTGTTCGGCGGCAAGCGCCCGGTGGGCCCGGTGACCCTGGTGGAGAACAAGCACTCCGACCACGACGACGACCTCCTCGACCACCTGACGCCGCCGCGCTCCGCGGGCGGCGAGCTCACCGGGCCGCTGTCCAACCGCCGCCCGGCACCGCCCACGCGCAGGTGGAGGCGGGGGCACGGCTCCCGCCCCTCCCCGCACCCGACCACTGACTGAAGGGGGACCATGCCCGAGCTGCTGCTCCTGTCCAACTCCACCAACCACGGCCGGGGCTACCTCGACCACGCGTGGCAGGACGTGGAGGCCTTCCTGGACGGCCGGGACACGATCGCGTTCGTGCCGTTCGCCGGGGGAGACCACCACGCCTACACCGCGCGGGTCGCCGAGGCCTTCGCCGCGCGCGGGATCGGGGTGAGGGGGGTCCCGGCCGACGCCGGGGCCGCACGCGTCCTGGACGGGGCGCAGGCGGTCTTCGTGGGCGGGGGCAACACGTTCCGCCTGGTGGCCACCCTCCAACGCACCGGCCTACTGGACGAGCTGCGTGACCGTGTCCTGACCGGCCTGCCCTACATGGGGGCGAGCGCGGGCACCAACATCACCGCGCCCACGCTGCGCACCACCAACGACATGCCCATCGTGGAGCCGGAGTCCTTCACCGCGCTGGGGTTCGTGCCGTTCCAGATCAACCCCCACTACCTGGACTCCGACCCGCGCTCGACGCACAACGGGGAGACCCGCCAGACCAGGCTGACGGAGTTCCTGGAGGCCAACGACGTCGATGTGCTCGGCCTGCGCGAGGGCGTCCACCTGCGGGTGGAGGGCGCGGGGTCGGACGTGGTCCGCGCGACCGTCGGCGGCACCGCTGTGCGGCCGGACGCACCCGGCCCGGCGATCGTCTTCCGCCGCGGCACGCCGCCCTTCGAGGTGTCGGGCGAGGTGACCGACCTGTTCGCCCGCACGCCCCGCTTCGACCGCCCGGCCTGACGCACACGGCACCGGGGGTCCGCGCGCAGGAGGAGCGTCCCGGACCCGGGCGCGTCCCCTTCGCCCTGGGCGAGGACACCCCGTTGCGGATGATCGCGCTGGCCGACATCGGCAGGATCGCCGCGGAGGCGTTCGCCGCACCGGACGAGTCCATCGGCCGCACGATCGACATCGCCGGCGAGGAACTGACCGTGAGGGCGATGGCCGACGTGTTCGCGAAGGTCGACGGCGTCCCGGCCCGTTTCGAGCGGCAGGCGATCGAAGAGGTGCGAGCGGGGAGCCGGGAGTGCGCGGCGATGTTCACCTGGCCCGACGGCAAGGGGTACCAGGCCGATGTCGCCGCGCTCCGCGCGCGGCACCCCGGGCTCTCGACCCTGGAGGCGTGGCGGAGCCAGGGGGTCTGACGGCCTGACCGCCGGGGCCCGGGCCCACCGCCCCTGGGAGGTGACGGCCGAGGACCGGAGCCACGGCAGGGCTGGGGCGTTCGTGCCCGGCGGGGGAGCATCCGCCGGAGTGCGTCGGGCGTTCCGGCCCTCCGCCTTCGCCGGTCCGACCGGTACACCGGGGTTGGTGGGAATACCGAGGAAGGCGCCGGCCGCGGGTGTGCGGGTGGTCCGGCTCCAGATGACGTGCTCGGCGCGGGTGGGCGCGTCGGTGACCTCGATGGTGGTCACCCCGGTCAACTGGGGCACGTAGGTGGAAGGGAGCAGAGCGATACCGAGCCCCTCCACGAACAGACGGGCCAGTCCGCGGAGGTCACCTCGAAGGTGACGTCACGGCTGAGACCGGCGGCCGAGAAGGCCTGGTCGGACTGGACGCGTCCTGCCGTCCCGGCGGGCAGGTCCACGAACACCTCCGAGGAGAGGCGGCGCAGGTCCACCGCCGACTCCCCGGCGAGCGGATGGTCCGGCGCGACCACGGCGACGTGGCGGTCGCGGGCGAGTTCGCGGGCGTGGACACCCTGGGGCCGCGCCGTGGTCGGCAACCCCAGGAAGGCCACTTCGAGAGCTCCTTCCCTGACCTGTTCGACCAGGTCGTCGCTCGCGCCCACGGGCAGGCCGATGCGCACGTGGGGGTACCGTCGGCGGAAATCGCGCAGGGCTCCCGGGACGTCGACCGCGGCGACGGTCGGGATGAGCCCACCGAGAGCCGTCCGCGCACCTCGCCGACGGCAGCGGCGTCGGCGGCGTCCAGGCACTCGCGTGCGGCGGGCAGGAACGCCGCCCCGGCCGGGGACAGCCGCACACGGCGGCTGGTGCGCTCGAAGAGCTTCGCGCCCAGCTCCCGCTCCAGGCGCGCGATCTGGTGGCTGAGGGCGGACTGGGCGACCAGACAGCGTTCTGCGGCCCTGGTGAAGCTGTTCGTCTCGGCAATGGCGACCACATAGCGCATCTGCTGGAGTTCCATGCGGTCACCTTATCGACATGTGCGCGAATATCAGATGGCCGGAAGAGATGGGAATATGCTTCTCCGGTAACAGGATGAGCGAAAACGGGAGGCGTGCCGGTGAACCCCCGCCCGGGGTGCGAATTTTCGCACTCGGGCCGGGGGCGGGGATTTCCCGACGGAATGGGAAAGGGGAGGGAAAGGCCTCCGGGTGGCCCGTCGAGGGCCACCGGGGGAGAAGCGGTAGGCGCGGGGCGGGGGACAGGGCGACCACACGGGGAACGACTGTCGTGACGCGGCCCCGGCCTACCGGTTGACGCTCCGGCGCGCCGGTCGGCGCCGGTGCGGGACAACGGCGACGAGAAGGCCGATACCGACGAGGGCGGTACCGAGCAGGCACGCTCCCGTCCAGTGGGCGTTGTTCCAGGCGAGGGGGGCGAGGGCTCCGCCGAGGGCGCCACCGGCGAAGAACAGGGTCATGAAGACGGCGTTGACCCGGCTGCGCGCCTCCGGCCGCATGTCGTAGCAGGTGGTCTGCGACGCGTTGAGCATGGCCGTCTGGCCCGCGTTGATCAGGATCACGCCGATGACCAGCCAGAAGATCTGCCCGTTCTGGGCCGGCAGCATCACGATCCACCCCGCGGCGGCCGAGAACAGCCCGGTGAGGAGGACGGCGCGAGTACCCGCGGTCGACGAAGTACCCGGCCAGCGGCATGCAGAGGGGGCCGATCACGCCGATGAGGCCGACGAGCCCGATGGCTGCGGGCCCGGCGGTCCGGCGCGCTGATCTCGGCGGCGAACGGGACGAGGACCTGCGCACCGACCGAGGTGACGGCCGCGAGACCGGTGGCCGTCAGCAGCAGCGACCCGTTGGGCGAGGCGCCGGCCACGGCCAGGAGCACGCCGGTGGCTGCCAGCAGGACCGCCGCAAGACCCCGACGCGAGTACCGGTCGCCGAGGGGCACCAGGAGGCCGAGCCCGAGTGCGTAGCCCACCCGGGCCATGGCGATGGTGAGACCGGCGGTGGTGGTGCTCATGGCCAGCTCGGAGCGCAGGAGCCCGAGCAGCGGCCGGGCGAAGTAGTTGCCCGCCACCGACAGGCCCGCTGCCACGGCCATGATCTGCAGGACGAGCGACGGGTGCGTTGAGCGGGTGGGGACGCTTCTCCCGCCGGGGATCCGGTAGTGGCCATGCCTTCATGATCGACAGGGCGCGACCGTGGGTCCAACACATTCTCTTCATGGTTTGCATCGTGGATTCAGATGCTTGCGCGGTCGCCTCAGAACTGCGGATGAAATGAGCGGAAAATTGATTGACCAGATGTGCCGCTGCCTGTCGAGAGGTCGAAATCCGGCGCCGGGAAGTCACGTTTCCATTGATTCACCCCGTCCTTTTCTGTTGATTCCGGTGTGATGTGACAGCGCGTCCGCGGAGAGGAAGAAGAGTGGACGAAGGACTGTTTTCGGGAGCGCGTGTCGGGGCCCGACATCATCCTCCGGCTCCCGGGTCTCTCCGGAGCCTGACCGCAGGGCCCGGGAAAATCGTTCCTTCCCAGGTAGCAGCATGTGCCGGGCCGGGTACCAACCCTCTATGGCACCCTTGAACGCGTTGGCACTCGTGTGCAGTCTCAAACCGTCGCCCGCTCCTTCGAGCAGTGAGCTGATGGCGCGGCAGGTTCTCGACGCCCTGGTCGAACGGGGCGTCACCGGTGACATGATCCGCGTGGTCGACCACGAGGTTCGTCCCGGTGTTAAAACCGACATGGGAGGCGACGACGCCTGGCCGGGCATGCGGCAGCGTGTCCTCGACGCGGACATCCTCGTGGTCTCGACACCGACCTGGGTCGGCCACATGTCCAGCGTCGCCCAGAGAGTCCTGGAGCGCCTCGACGCCGAACTGGGCGAGACCGATGACCAGGGGCGGCCGCTCATGTTCGGCAAGGTCGCCGTGGTGGCGGTCGTCGGCAACGAGGACGGCGCCCACAAGATCGTCGCGGACCTGTTCCAGGCGCTCGGAGACACCGGATTCACCATTCCGGCCCAGGGCAGCACCTACTGGAACAACGAGGCGATGAACCCCAAGGACTACAACGACCTGGCGCGCACACCGGAAGCGGTCGCCTCCACGACGGCCACCCTGGCCCGCAACGCGGCCCATCTGGCGCTGGCGCTGCGTGAGCATCCCTACCCCGCGTCCTGATCCGACCGCGGTACAAGGTCAGGGCCCCGGGCCCTGCGCCCCTCGCTCCCCGCAGGAGGGCGGAAGAAGCGGCTGCTGCCAGCCAGAGGCCGGATCTGGCAGCAGCCGCGCGGCGGCCCCGGGACCGACCTGGGCCGGTCCCCGTCGTGGTGACGCCGCTGTCCACGCTAACGAGGCCGAGGACGATCCCCGGGACCTGCGGGGGTGTGTCTCCCGACCGTGGCGCAGTGTTTCCCGTGCCACCCTGCGCCCCGCGCACCGTGTCCTTTCCGGTTCGGGCCTGTCAGGCCGTCGTCTCCAACCCCAGGTCCTCGCGCAACTGTTCCAGGGTTGACCGCAGCAGGCGGGAGATGTGCATCTGCGAGTACTCCAACCGCTCTGCGATCTCGGCCTGGGTGTGGTCGTAGAAGTACCGCAGCATCAGGATGTCGCGCTCTCGCGCGGGCAGGCGGGCCAGGGCCGGCCTCAGCGCCTCCCGGTCCACCACCAGGTCCAGGCGGTGGTCCTCACAGCCGATGCGCGCCTCCAGCGCAGGACACTCCTCCCCATCGGAGTCGGGGTTGTCCGGAGCGTCCAGGGACAGGGCGCGGTAGAGCCCGGAGGCCTGGCGGGCCTCGTCCACCTGGGCCGGGGTCATCCCCAACCTCTGACCGAGTTCGCCTCCGGTGGGCGTGCGGCCCATCTCCTGGGTCATCTCCTGCTGGGTCCGGTGCAGCCGGATCCGGTTCTCCTGTGCCGAGCGGGGCACCCGCACGGCCCAGGTGTGGTCGCGGAAGTAGCGCTTGATCTCACCGGTCACGGTCGGCATCAGGTAACCCAGGAAGGGCATGCCCCGCCCGGGGTCGAAGCCGCGGATCGCCTTGCACAACCCCACCATCGCCGTCTGGTTCAGGTCCTCCACCGGCTCCCCGCGCCCCGCGTAGCGGCGCGCGATCCGTTGCGTCAGCGGCGCGTAGAAGGAGACCACGCGCTCATGGAGTTGCTCGGCCCGGGGGTCGCCCCTGTCGAGGGCCTTGAACTGTCTCAGGAGGTCTTCGCCCGGGTCCTGTTCACCCGGTCCGGGGCGGCGTGGTGCCGGGACCAGGGGGCCGCGGCTGGACGGAGCATGGAGGGGGAGCGTGTCTGTATCGGTGGTGGACAAGTGGAGACCTCCTGAAAGGTCGACCTGTGTGCATGTCACTGCCGTGACGGCAGGGCACCGCTCCTCTCAGGTGCGTGCTTGTGTCGTCTTTCCCTGGTGAAGGAGACTGAAAGTCACAGAGGGAACTTTTAATTTTGAGATGACATAAAAAAGACATTCGAGGCAGGGTGGTGCGCTGGCGGCCGACGTGCACGAGGCCGCCCCCAATCCGCCCGGGTACGTCGACGGCCTCCCGCTCCCGGCCCTTCGTGCTCCAGGGGAGGCCGGGAAGGCCGGTCAAGGGTCGGGCAACCCTCGGTGGCGGAGGGGTGACAACCCGTCAACGGGGTAGACGAGCGAGCATGAGACTTGGTGAACGCATCCGCGAGGTCGAACGCGAGGACCGTCTGGACCCGACGGTCTCCCGTCTGAAGAGGATCGCCGAACGCCTCCCGTCGGGGGTGGTTCGCGACATGCTGCACGGCGTACAGCTCGGCCACCCCCTCCACCCGATCTCGGTGCATCTGCCGATCGGCACCTGGGCGGCCGCGGTCCTGCTCGACATGCTGCCCGGGGACCACCGCCGCAGCGCTCACGCGCTGGTCAACATCGGACTGGTCGCCAGCCTGCCCGCCGCGGTCAGCGGGCTGGCCGACTGGTCGGAGCAGCACGAGCGCCAGCAGCGTGTGGGTGTGGTGCACGCGGCGGTCAACGGGGCGGGCGCGCTGCTGTTCGGCGCCTCCTCCCTGGCCCGCGCGCGCGGACGCGAGGGGTGGGGGCGGGCTCTGGCTCTGGGCGGGGCCGGCGCCATCGGCCTCGGTGGTCTGCTCGGCGGTCACATCACCTACTACCGCGCGGGCGGCGCCAACAGCGCCGACTACCTCGTGGACCTGGTGTCGGGGGACTGGCACGACCTCGGCCCGCTGGACGGGTTCCCGCAGGAGGGAGTGGGGCAGGGCGACATGGGCGGTGTCCCGGTCGTGGTGGCGCGCACGGGGCACTCGGTGTCCGCGCTGCTGGGCACCTGCCCCCACATGGGCGCCCCCCTGGCGGAGGGCGAGGTGGTGGACGGGTGCGTGCGCTGCCCGTGGCACGGGAGCGAGTTCCGCCTGGGCAGCGGCACGGTGGTCCACGGACCCGCGACCGCTTCGCTGGAGACCCTGCAGACATCCGTCGTGGACGGCCGTCTGATGGTGCGCCTGCGTACTCCCGAGGGATAGGCCGCGGACGCCGGTCGCCCCACGGCCCGGCGGCCCGCACGAGAATCTGATGGCGACGGCTGTCGCCGAGACCGGTCCTGGCCTCCGCGGAGCCCCGGCGGAGGCGGGCGAAGGTGTCGTCAGCCGTCCAACCGGCCAGCCAGGTCGCGCAGTTCGGCGCGTTCGGCCCCGTCGGCCCTCTCCACGTGGTCGGCGAGGTCGATCAGCACCTCCACGTCGTCGGGATCCCCCTGTGCACCCGTCGAAGCAGTGAGCTGCACGCGGGTCTGGGCGTCCAGGCCCATGTAGAGTTCCGGCGCGTAGGGTTCACTCCTGACCACCGTGTAGTCGCCGTGCTCGATCACCTGGCACGGCTCGACGGCGTCGCTGCAGCTCTCCTCAAGCCCCGTGGGGGAGGCGCCCTCCGAACGGTAGGCGCGGAGCATGAGCCACGACAGCTGGCCCTGGTCCCCGTGCGCGTACTCCACGGTCATCTCCCCCGAAGCGGGAAACAGGCTGACACCGACCAGTTCCCATGCGGAGTGGCGCAGGACCGGGACGGCGGCGTACCGGTCGAAGTCGGCGTGCGCTTGGGCCCTGATCGGGAGTACGTGAACGGCTACGCCGACGATGAGCGCGAGGGGGACGCAGGCGACCGCGAGACCTCCTGCCAACCATCGGTTGCGGAAAACGACCGAGATCGTACAGGTCAGCAGGCCGAAGACGATCGCGAAAGCCGCGAGAACGAGGAGCGGGGCGAACGAGCCGAGGTCCCACGCCCCCAGTGAGTGCGCCAGCCAGACGTAGCCGACGGGGACGGCGAGGACGAGCGAGGAGAGGAACAGCGACCAGGGGATGCCGCGGACACCGCCCAGATGGTGGAGCAACGCCGCGCCCACCGTCCACAGGGCTGCCAGGGCGCCGAGGCCCGCCAGGAGCAGGGCCCTGATGACGTTGGGGTAGAAGTCAACGTGATCGTCCCAGTTGAGCAGGGAGGTCGCACTGCCGATCAGCGCCGTGGCCGCCGGCAGGGCCGCGATCACGAGCCATCCGATGAACATGACGGCCAGCGCACGACGCGGCGGTGTTGTCGGATCGGGGCGGTACATGCGCTTCGAAGAAGCCGTGTCGGACGTGGAGGAAGGCTTCCGGGAGGATTTCAATGGCGAATTTTCCAGTGGGGGCGTTGACGATGAGGGCCGCATTGCGTGACGGATCGGGGGTCGCGAGCGCGGGACAGCTGTAGGGCTCGTCTGAGAAACCAGCGGCGTTCGTGGCCGAGTGCTTACAAAAGCGCACAATGCAGATGATGCCGGGCCGAGCTGGAAAGTTCGACGCCCTCAGCGGTGCGTGCCACCGACCCCGGTGGTCAGTACGTCCAGGGAGCGGCAACGCGTTCCGGATCATTCCGGGACGTGGTAGACGTGCGCCTCGTTCAGCTTCCCGGAGCCGAAGCGAACGGCCACGTCGAGCGCCTTCTTCACCTGTTCCATGCGCCCGGCGATCTGGAAGCAGGTCGCCTCGTCGAGGAAGACCGAACCGGGGACCAGCCGCAGCGCTGCGACCGGCTCGCCCCCGGGACCCGTGCCGTAGGCCGGGAGGTGGCCGAGGACGACCCTGGCGTACGGATTGCCCTCATAGCCGGCGAGCAGCCTGAACAGGGTGTGCGTGTAGCGGTTGGCGGCTTCGACCGCGGAGGGTCCGGCCTCGCGGAGAAGCGTGAAGGCCGGCGTGCCGTCGGGCGGAACCGGCCAGTACACCGAGGCGACCCCGTCGGAGAACGGGGTGAGCAGCTCGAAGCCGCGGCTCGGCAGCAGGTCCATGAAGGCCCGGTTGGCCATGAGGAGGTTCGCCAGGTAGACGCGGAAGCCGTCCACCCCCACGCTCTGCACGGCCACCCACGCGGCCAGGACGGGCGCCGCGCTGCGCGAGTGCTCGATGGTGTGCAGCAGCACGTTCTCACCGTGCGGCCGGTGCTCGGCCTCGCCTGTACCGCCCTCCACCCACCGGTGCAGCTCGGCGGCGTCACGGGTGAGGAAGAGGCTGGAGGAGTAGGGCGCCAGCCCGGTCTTGTGGAAGTCGATGGTCATCGAGTCGGCCTCCCGCACCTGCGAGACCAGTCCGGCCGTGGCCCGGATCTGATCGCCCAGCTCCGGGCCGAGGCCGAGGGGGTCGCCCGCGAAGTCGTAGTCGGTGAAGAAGAGCCATGGCCAGGTGACCACCGTGTCGAAGTGCACCAGGGGTCGGTAGGGCAGCGCGTGCGCAGCGCGGACGCGGTCGAGCGCGGCGGTGACGGGTCGCACCGGGTCGATGGCGTTGTGCAAGATGTTGCCGCCCGAGAGCACGACGCACGCGACGGGGCGGCCCTCGGCCAGCAGCGCGTCGACCACCTCGGCGATCGCGTCGGGTGCGACTCTCCCCCCGGGCTCGGCGGGCACGCGCACGCAGGCACCGGTGCCCAGGCCGAGCAGCGCGCAGACGGATTCGAGGCTGTCGTGGTTGTGGGCGGTGGTGACGACCACCGGTGTGCCGCCCGGGGGCAGCCCGTCGCGGTACGAGTCCGGACTGCACCGGTTCAACCCCATCCGGACGGCGTAGAGCAGCCCGGCCTTGCCTCCGAAGGAGAACACGCCGCCCGCTGTGTCCTGCCAGCCCGCTCTCCGGGCGAACTGCCGGACGAGCTGCCGCTCGACCTCGATCACCCCCGCGCTGCTGAAATCCCAGAGCGCGTTGGGGCTGTAGAGGCCGGCGACCGCGGTGATCGCCGCGGTGTCGAGCAGCGGTTGCGGGGTCATGTTGAACAGGGTGGCCGGGGAGTGCCAGCGCAGCTGCCCGCGCAGGGCGCGGGCCGCCGTGCTGAGCACCCGGTCCGCGTCCTGGGGGTGGTCGGGCAGGTTCTCGTACTCGGCCAACCACGCGTAGTCCCCCGGGGGTCCGCCCAGCCAGGGATCGTCGGGGTCGGTGTCCCGCGGCAGCCCGTCGAAGGCCACCCGGATCCGGCGGGCCAGTTCCTCCCCGCCCTCCCCGCAGGGGGAGGGCATCCTGCTTCGCAGTTCCTCACGGACGGACTCGAACACTCGGTGGGACACGCCTCCCCCTTTCTGCGCGACGTGCGGGATCCGGCCGCTCCGGCGGCCTGCGGGGTCACCGCTCCGGGTAGGGGTACTCCTTTCCGTGGTCCCACGGGAACAGGTGGAGGTTCCAGGTGTTGAGCATGTTCACGTACAGGGCCAGGGTGCTGATCAGGGCGAAGTACTGCTCCCGGTTCTCCAGCCGGCCGAGTGCCTCGGCGCTCTCCCTGGTGAAGCGCTCCAGGGTGTGCAGCCCGGTGTAGCCCAGGAACTCCGAGGGCGTGCGGATGAAGCCGGGTGTGATCTCCCGGAGGGTGTCCAGCGGGAGTTCGGTGGTCCGGACCAGCCGGAGGAGCCCGTTGAGCGCGCCGTATCCCAGCGGCCGCACCTCGCCGTTGAGGAAGACCAGGGTGGAGAAGTACTGGCCCCTGCTCCCGGCCCGGCTGCTGATCCGGCCCGCGTGGATGTCGACGACCTCCTCGGGAGGAACCGTCCAGGACCGCTGGGTGGCGTCGTGGATCTCGTCGATGAGGCGTTCCACGTCGGGGAGGCCGGTCCGGGGCGGTCGGGGAAGCGCGTAGTCGCCCACCCGGTCGCCCTTGCGGCGGACCCGTACCTCGACCGCCTCCTTGGTCCTGTAGGCCGCGTCCCAGCAGTGCCGGCCGGCACTGCGCAGGGCGTCGACGTCGTCGGGCACGACGCGGCCGATCGGAGCCGCGGGCAGGTACTCGGTGAGCGGCCCGTACTTGATGCCGATGTGCTGCAGCTGGGAGAGGAAGACGGTGCCGTCCGGCGCTTCGGTGCGGTCCTCCATCTTGTACTCGGGCGCCCTGTACACCGGCTCCGGACTGGGCAGGAGGTGGTACAGGTGGTCGCCGGAGACCAGGGCGTGGTTCTGCAGGCTGTTGTACGGGACCAGCCGGTTCCAGACCATGTCCGCCAGGTCCGGGTTGTCGTCGGTGAGGTCGGCGGTGACGGTGATCTGCGGCTGGACCCATTCGATTTCGAGTTGGCGCACGGTGGTACTCCTCTGTGGTCGTGTGGACGGCGGACGTCTCAGCTGCGGAGGGCCCCGGCCGCCCCGGCCGCCTGACCCCGGATCGCTGCCTTGTCGGGTTTTCCTCGGGGGGTGAGCGGCATGCTCGACAGGAGGTCGACACGTGTCGGCTGGTGGACGGAACCGAGGGTCTCGCGCACGGCGGCCGTGAGCTCGGCGGTGAATTCCGCCGTCCGCCCCGCGGGGACCGGGACGGAGGGGACGACCGCGGCGTAGACGCTCTCCCCGGTGTCGGGGTCGGGCAGCCCCACGACCACCGCCTGGGCCACCCCCGGGTGGGCGGTGAGCACCTGCTCCACCTGCTGGGGGTAGACGTTGTAGGCGTCCACGATGATGATGTCCTTGACGCGGTCGACGAGGTAGAGGTATCCCTCGTCGTCGGTACGGCCCAGGTCCCCGGTGTGGAACCAGCCCGCGCGCAGTACCTGGGAGGTCAGGTCGGGGCGGCGCCAGTAACCGGCCATGATCGTGGGGGAGCGCAGGCACACCTCCCCGATCGAACCCGCCGGTAGTTCGCGCCCCTCGGCGTTGCGGATGGCGATCTCGACGCCGGGCAGCGGGCGGCCCACCGAGTTCAGCAGATACCGCTCGGTCCGAACGTGGTCTGTCCGGTCGAGGAAGCTGATGAATCCCGCTTCCTGCATTCCGTAGTTGTGCATCAGGACGGGACCGAGCGCGGCCACCGCGTCCGCGATCCTGGACGGTGAGGAGGGGGCCCCTCCGTAGGCGACCAGTCGCAGATCCGGGAGTTCGGCGTCCTGCAGGCCGGGGTCGTGGACGAGCGCGTGGACCATGGAGGGTGATCCGAAGAAGTGGGTGATGCGTTCGCGGCCGAGGATCGCTGCGACCTCGCCGGCGTGGAAGTCGTCCACCAGTACGGCGGTGCCTCCGCCGGCCAGGGTCCACTGCACGATCTCCCCGCCCAGATCCGAGAGGGGGATCGCGACCAGGAAGCGCCAGGGGCCGGGACCGTACATGTGGCGTGCGTTGTCGAGGAACCCGGACGCCGAGGCGAAGGTGTGCGCGATGCCCTTCGGCTCTCCCGTGCTTCCGCTGCTGAAGGTCACCATGGAAATGTCGCCGTCCCGGTCGGAGCACTCCAGGGGGGCGTCCGGCTTCTCCTCCGCCAGATCCAGTACGTTCTCGCCGAAGTCGCAATCGCCGATGGACAGGGCGTGGGAAATGCCGGCGCGGGAGCACAATGACGCGGCCTCGTCGCGCTGGTCCGGATCGAAGACGAAAAGTTCCGGTTGTCCCTCCAACAGGAATTTCAGTTTCTCCCCGGTGGAGAAGAAGGGCCTGAGGCCGACGTAGCAGGCGCCGAGCGACTGCACCGCGAGGCGGGCGATGACCGACTCGGCGCTGTTCCCGTGCAGGTAGGCGACGGTTTTCCCGGGTTCGATCCCCTGGTCCGCCAGTGCCCTGGCGAGTGCGGAGGCGCGCTGGAGCAGCTGTTCGCCGGTGATCCTGCGAGAACCGGCGACCACGACGTCCCCGGTCCTGGCGGACTCCACACCACGCACGATTCGAGTGACATAACCCATTGATGACATGGCGGGCCCATCGTTCTTTTCGTGTCCCCCGAAAGACAGGGACGACAGGATTCCCGGGAAAGGAAGAATGCGGCCGGGAACCTCTCCGGGTGCCGAAAATAACACCGTGGTCGAAGCTTTTCCGCACACGACACCCTCGAACCGGCGGCCTCCACCCGGAAGGAGCGCACCACGTCGGCCCTGTCGCTCACCCGATGCCTCGACCCGGCCGCGTGGTGCGGCGGCCCCTTCCGGGTGGCGGCGCCCACCTTCGCGGTGGACCCGCCCGGGAGCGGGCGCGTTCCCGCGGGCTTCCCACAGCGGATCCGTACCGACCGCCCCACCCCCGGGGTCCTCCCTCTCGGCCCCCGGGTCTGCTCGGGGTCGACCACCGGTCACCGAAACACCTTCGCGTTGGAAAACCTTCGGCAAGGGAGGTCCAGGAATGCACATTGGCGGCCTTCTCGTGCGTACCGGCGCGAGTGTCGGGTACTCGCGTCCCCAGCGCATGACCATCCGATCCGAGGAGGTTGTGGTGATGCACCCGCACGAGGGGTCCGACGGGCCCGACAGCGGCGGTGGCCAGAAGGCGGACACGGCCCGCGCGGCGGCGGGCGAGGTCGCGTCCACTGCCAAGGAGCAGGCACGTTCCCTCGCCGGTGAGGCCCGCTCGGAGACGGAGCGCGTCGTGTACGACGTGCAGGGCCGCCTGCGGGACGAGGCCGAGAGCCAGGCCAAGAAGGCTTCGGGGAACCTGCGCCAGTGGTCGCAGGACCTGGAGTCCATGGCCAAGCACGGAGATTCCGAGTCGCCCGTGGGTGAGGTGGTACGCCAGGTCGCCGAAGGCGGCCACGGGGCCGCGGACTTCCTGGACGAGAGGGGTGTCGACGGCCTGCTGGACGAGGCCCGCGACTTCGCCCGGCGCAGGCCGGCGGCGTTCCTCGTGGGAGCCGCCGTGGCAGGGTTCGCCCTCGGGCGCGTCCTCAAGGTGTCCTCCTCCGTCTCCGACCAGGGGGGTTCCGGAGGCGATGGCTCGGAACAGGGCCGGCCTTCAGCCGAGAGCCGTGAGGAGGCCTCCCTGCCCAGACAGGCCAGGCCCTCCGCGGGCGAGACGGTCCCACCGGACGCGGCCTCCGCGAGGCTCGGCCGGGAGCGCGAAGGCGGAGGAGGTTGACATGGCGACGGTACCCAGGCCCTCACCGAGCACACAGGACCAGTCCCCGAAGGAGCAGGTCCAGGACGACAGGTCCCTGGCCGAACTCTTCGGGGAGGTGACCACCGACATCCAGACGCTGTTCCGCCAGGAGCTCGCCCTGGCCAAGGCCGAACTCCGCGAAGAGGCCGCCAAGGCGGGCAAGGCCGCGGGCCTCCTCAGCGGGGCCGGCTTCGCGGGCTACATGACGGTGGTGCTGCTCAGCTTCGCAGCGGTGTTCGGCCTCGCCGAGCTCATCGGGCTCGGCTGGGCGGCACTGGTGATGGCGGTGCTGTGGGCGATCGCGGGGGCGGTCATGTACTTCATGGGACGCAGCCGGATGCGCGAGGTCTCGCCCACGCCCGAGCGCACCATCGAGACGTTGAAGGAGGATGCCCGATGGGTGAAACATCCGACCGGATAAGGCAGGACATCGAGCTCACGCGCGCGGAGCTGACCCAGGACACGGACAAGCTGGTGAGCCGCGCCAACCCGCGGACCGAGATCGACCGTCGCACCCGCCAGGTGCGCCACAGGGCCCAGGAGATGAAGGACCGGGTCATGGGGTCGATGCCCTCGGGATCCGACGGTGACTCCACGGGGAGTGCGATCCGGCAGAACGCCGGCCAGCTGGCCGACACGGTCAGGTCGGCACCCCAGCAGGCCGCCCAGCAGACTCGGGGCAATCCGCTCGCCGCGGGGCTGATCGCCTTCGGTGCCGGGCTGCTGGCCGCCTCCCTCCTCTCCGAGAGCAAGGCGGAGCAGAGGGCGGCCCAACAGGTCCAGAACCGCGCGGGCGGCATGATCGAGCCGGTCGAGCAGGCGGTCTCGGAGTCCGTGGACCGGGTGAAGGAGCAGGCCACCGAGTCGGCCCGCGACGCCGGGGAGCAGCTGAAGGAGAGTGCCTCGGAGAAGGCGCAGTCCACCGGCGAGCAGGCCCAGAAGGAGGCGAAGGGCGCCTCGGAGGAGATGCGCGGTTCCTAGGGCGCGCCGAGCGCTCCGACGGCCGGCCGTGCCCGTACCGTCTCCCCGCCCGGTCCTGCCGTGGCCGGCGAGACGGTGGGGCACGGCCGAATCATTGCCCCGGCGGCACTGCCGGAGCGAGCGGGAAGGGACGTGACCGATGACCCGGCAGAGCAACCAGGACCCGGGCGACGGGCGCTCTCCGACAGGAGAGGCCACGGCGCCGACCCGCATGTCGAAGTCCTCCTGGTGGGGATCCCTGCGCAGGACGTTCCGGGAGTTCAGCGCGGACAACGTGACCGACCTGGCCGCCGGCCTGACCTACTACGCGATCCTGTCGCTCTTTCCCGCGCTGCTGGTGCTGGTGTCACTGCTCGGCCTGGCGGGGCCGGACGGCACACGGACGCTGACCGACAACGCCTCCGCGATCCTGCCCCAGGACGTCGCAGGGCTCGTGACCACCGCCGTGGAGAACCTCCAGGGGAGCCAGGGCGTCGCCGGTCTCGTCGGCATCATCAGTCTGGCCGTCGCCCTGTGGTCGGCGTCGGGGTACATCGCCGCCTTCATGCGGGCGTCCAACATCATCTACGACGTCCCGGAGGGGCGCCCCATCTGGAAGAAGCTGCCCGTCCGTGTCGGCATCACCCTGGTGATGCTGGTCCTGATGACCCTCACCGTGCTCGCCGTCGCGGTCTCGGGCGGTCTCGCCGAGCACATCGGGGAGCTGCTCGGCCTGGGAACCACCGCGGTGGCGGTGTGGGAGATCGCGAAGTGGCCGGTGCTGCTGGTCATCGTGATCTTCATGATCGCCCTGCTGTACTGGGCTTCGCCCAACGCCAAGCGCGGCTTCCGGTGGGTCAGCGCGGGGAGCGTGCTCGCGGTGCTGATCTGGATGGCCGCCTCGCTGGCGTTCGCCTTCTACGTCGCCACCTTCGCCTCGTACAACAAGACCTACGGAAGCATGGCGGCCGTGGTGATCTTCCTCGTGTGGCTCTGGATCAGCAACATCGCGATCCTGCTCGGCGAGGAGTTCAACGCCGAGCTCGAACGCGGGCGCGCCGAGCAGGCGGGCCTGTCGTCGGGGGAGGAGCCCTACGTGGAGATGCGCGACCGGCCCGAGCCCAAGGGCGGCAAGCGCTCCGGGGGCCCCGGCTGAGTTCAGGCCGGCGGGCCCGCAGGGGGTGAGCGAGGACCGCAGCCCGGTACGGAGGTTCTCACCCGAATCTCACCCGGCATCGCGACCGCGTGCCCACCAGGCGTTTCCGTCCGGGTTCTCAGGGTTCTCTCAGGAAGTTCTCGGACTTCTCGTACTCCCATCGGCTTGTGTTCTCCCTGTCGTCACCATCAGATGAAGGGAGACACAGTGACATCGCAACGAGCACCGTCCACCGGGGACGAAACGGGGAACGGGGGCAGCGACGCCGGGCACCGGCTCAGGGTGCCCGGCAAACTGCACGCCTTCAACCGCTACGAGCTCAAGTACCTGCTTCCGGTATCCCAGGTCGCGGAGGTGCGCGCCGAACTGACCGCGCGCATGAACGCCGACCGCAACGCCGGGGCCAACGGCTACGGCGTGTGGAGCCTCTACTACGACACCCAGCGGCTGCGCTTCTACTACGAGAAGATCGAAGGGCTCAAGTTCCGCCGTAAGCTGCGCATCCGCCGCTACGGCGAGATCGGCCCGGACGCCGACGACGCCCCCGTCTCGGTCGAGATCAAGCAGCGGGTGAACCGGGTGACGCAGAAGCGCCGCGTCCTGCTGCCCTACGGCCTGGCGCGGGACCTGTGCGACCACCGGATCCGGGTGGAGCACCCCCGAGCCGACCAGGCGTTCGTCGACGAGGTCCTCGACCTCGTCCACCGCCTGGACCTGCGCCCCACCGCGATGACGGGCTACCGGCGCGAACCGTACGTGGGAACCGACGCGGACCTGGGGCTGCGCGTGACCCTGGACCACCGTGTCCGCGGACGCGACCGCGACTTCGACCTGCGCGCGGAGGCGGAGAACCGTTACATCATCAGCCCGGACCACGTGGTGATGGAGGTCAAGGCCAACGAGCGCGCCCCCTACTGGGTGACCGACATGGCGGCCCGGTTCGGCCTGCAGGTACAGCGGATCTCCAAGTACTGCCAGAGCGTGGAGGCCTTCGGCAGGGCACCGCGCTCGGTCTTCCACGTACCGGTGGAGGACGTGGTCGAAGACTCCCGCCCCATCGCCGCGCCCCGCGAGCCCGCGCTCCCGGGCACCCGCCCCTGACAACACCCTCCCGAGACCGACAAGGCACGGACCCGCACCATGAACCTCGACTTCGACCTCACCGACCTGTCCGGAACCTTCAGCGTGATGGACGTGGTCCTCTCACTGTCCCTGGCCTTCGTGACCAGCCTGGTGGTCGCCTGGACCTACAGGGCAACGCACCGCAACATCTCCTACAGCCAGAGCTACGTCCACACACTGGTCATCCTGGGCATGCTCATCGCCCTGATCATGCTGATCGTGGGCTCCAACATCGCCCGCGCCTTCGCACTCGTCGGGGCGCTGTCCGTGGTGCGCTTCCGCAACGCGATCAAGGAGACCCGCGACGTCGGGTTCATCTTCCTGGTCATGGGCGTGGGCATGGCCTGCGGAACGCGCTTCTACACGCTCGCGGTCCTGGCCACCCTGGTCATCTGCGCGGTCATCCTGCTCATGCACCGCTTCAACTGGTTCGCGCTCAACGTGCAGCGCCAGGTCGTCAAGGTCCAGGTGCCGGCGGACGGCGACGACTACGGGCCGATGATCGACGACGTGCTCATCCGCTTCACCGACGAGTACGAGCTGATCAGCACCGAGTCGGTGCGCGGCGGGTCGCTCCTGGAGATGGCCTACACGGCGCGCCTGAAGAAGGGCGTCAGGCCCGGTGACGTCATCGAGCGGCTGCGCGAGCTCAACGCGGGCCAGAAGGCGACCGTCCTGACCGGCTACGACCAGACGGACATGTGACATGCGCGCCCCGAACGACGAAGAGGACGACGCCACCCCGGCCGCCGAGGCGCGCCCGAGGAGGTCGACCCGCCTGCGGCACCGGATCCCCGTGCGCCTGCGCCACTACTGGAAGACCGCCGCCGTGGTGTGCGTGGGGCTGCTGGCCGTGCTCCTGGTCCTCGGTGAGGCGAGGGTGCGGCCCTACATCACCTCGGAACTGGTCTCCGACGACGCCGTCACCGAGAACATCGAGGGCACCGGGGACCTGTTCGACGGGGGGGAGCACACCATCGAGGTGAGCTTCGACGAGTCCGAGTACGCCGACATGATGCGCACCTTCCGCGAGGAGGGGGAGAAGCAGTTCGTCCGGGCGGACATCACGATCGACGGCACCGTCGTCAACGACGTCGGCCTGCGGCTCAAGGGCAACTCGACCCTGATGAGCCTGCGCGGTGACGAGGAATCGGGCGGCGCGATGCCGGGCGGGGGCGAAGGCGGGATGCCCCCGGGGGCGCAGGGAACCGAGGAGGAGACCCCGACCGGGGAAGCGGACGGTGCCGAGCAGGAGCAGGAGGCGTCCGAGGAGGGAGGGACCGCGGAGGGGCGCGGCGGCCCCGGCACGATCACCCTGTCCGAGGACGAGCCGGAGAGCCTTCCGTGGCTGATCAGCTTCGAGGAGTTCTCCTCGGGGCGCGCCTACCAGGGCCACACCGAGATCACTCTGCGGCCGGCGACCACGGCCTCCGACACCGCCCTCAATGAGGCCCTGGCGCTGGAACTGACGGCTGCCGACGGGCAGACCACGCAGGACTACACGTTCACCTCGTTCGCGGTCAACGGCGGGGAGCCGGCACCGCGCCTGCTGCTGGACTCGCCCGACGCGGCCTGGGCCACCGAGTTCGGCGAGGGGGTGCTCTTCAAGGGGCGGGCGGGGGGATCCTTCGACTACCTGGGAGGGGACCCCACCGACTACGAGGAGGCCTTCAACCAGATCAACGGTGAGGGGAGCTATGACCTGCAACCGGTGATGGATCTGCTGGAGTTCGTGGAGGAGTCCGACGACGAGGAGTTCGCCCGTGAGCTGGACGAGTACGTGGACACCGAGTCCTTCGCCCGCTACCTGGCGCTGCAGAACCTCATGTCCAACAGCGACGGCATGGACGGCCCGGGCAACAACTACTACCTCTGGTACGACACGGAGGAGGAGCGGTTCACCGTCCTGTCGTGGGACCTGAACCTGTCCTTCGGTGGCATGGGGGGCATGCCCGAGGGGGTGGAGATGCCTGAGGGGATGGAAGCTCCCGAGGGGGTGGAGATGCCTGAGGGGATGGAAGCTCCCGAGGGGGTGGAGATGCCTGAGGGGATGGAAGCTCCCGAGGGGATGGAACCCGGCCAGGGCGGGGAGATGCCCGAGGGCATGGGGGACAGGGGCGCGATGACGGGTGGCAGCGGGGCGCTCAAGGAACGCTTCCTGGAGAACGAGGACTTCACCGCCCTGTACGAGCAGGCCTACGCCGACCTGTACGAGAACCTGGTGGAGGACGGCACCGCGTCCGAGCTGATGGAGTCCGCCGTGTCCCGGGCCGAGGCGGCGGGGGACGACGGGGCGGCCGCGGCCGGTGAGGACCTCGCCGAACAGATCGTCTCCATCGCCGACGCCCCGCAGGAGGGCATGGGCATGCCCGGAGGGGGAGGGCGCGAACAGGCGGGGGAGTGATCCGTTCCCGCCGAGGGCCCGGTGCGGACGCGCGGCGTCCGCACCGGGCCCTGTCACCCCAGGGGCAGGACCACGGTGAAGACGCTGCCCCGGCCAGGGGACGACTCGGCGGTGAGATAGCCGTCATGGGCGGCGACGAACGCGGCGCTGATCGCCAGGCCCAGACCGGAACCGGCACCCGCCCTGGCCCGGTCCCCCCGGTAGAAGCGGTCGAAGAGGTGGGGCAGCTCCTTCGGGGGGATCCCCGGCCCCTCGTCGCTCACGGTCAGGACCGCGACCTCGGAGACACCCGGCGGAAGGGCTCCCGCGTGAGCGGGGCCGCGCGGGGGCGGATGCTCCGTCCGGGTCACCCGCACCCGCACGGGAGTGCCCCGGGGTGTGTGGGCGAGCGCGTTGCCGACCAGGTTCTCCAGCACCTGCCGGATCCTGTCGCCGTCCCCCACCGCGTGCACGGCCGGGGACGCCACCAGTTCGAGGGGGGTGCCCGGGGTCCGGGCCCGGGCCGCGAGGACCACCTCCTGCGCGATCCCCCTCAACTCCACGTCGGAGCGCTCCAGTACCGGGGTCTCGTCGAAGCGGGAGAGGATCAGCAGGTCGTGGACCATGTTCCCCATCCGCTCGGCCTCGCCCTCGATACGCGACATCCACCGGTCCGCCCCGGCCGCCTCGCTGTCCATCCCGCGGTCCCGACCCTGTCGGTACAGCTCGGCGAACCCCCGGATGGAGGACAGGGGCGTGCGCAGTTCGTGGGAGGCGTCGGCCACGAAGCGCCGGGTCGTCTCGGCGGCCCGGTCCCTCTCCCGGAGCGCCTGGGAGAGCCGGGTCAGCATGGTGTTGAGGGCGGTACCCACACGCCCGGTCTCGGTGGTCGCCTCCTGGG